>CAISZN010000504.1 GCA_903889985.1 uncultured Hyphomicrobiales bacterium
AAGCACGAGCGTGAAATAAAACAGGATCAGGGCACTGCCGAGGTGTCGAGCCCACCCAAGATCAAACAGCCTCGGCCTGAATGACTTGCCCGTCACCGTGTGGAAGCGCGAGGCATTGCGCGACAGGCGGCCGTAGAAATAAAGCAGCACGGCGGCGATCAGCAGCAGCACCAGCGAAAAGGCGCTGGAATAGCCAAAGTCCGGCGGCACCGTCTGCTTCATGTCGAGATAGATATCGGTCGTCAGCAGCCGTACCTTTCCCGGCAGCCCGACAAGTGCCGGCACCTCGAATGCCTCGATGGACCGGATGAAAACTAGCAATGTGATGGCCGCAACGGCTGGCAGCGCCAGCTTCATCGAGATTCGCCACAGCACGGTGCCAACGCCTGCCCCGCTCATCTGCGCAGCTTCTTCATAGTCCGAATTCGACGAGCGAAAGACCGAAGCCAGCAGCAGGAAGGACATGGGCGACCAGAGCAGGCCCTCGATGAGGATCATGCCCGTCATGGACGAGACGGTGAACTGGAAATCGTTTCCACCTGTCATCCAGCGCAGCCACTCGTTGAGCGGCCCGTTGCGCCCGAGCAGGAACAACCAGGCTGTCACATAGAGGACATAGGGCGTCCCCAGCGAGATGATGGAGGTGAGATAGGCAAAGGACTTGAAGGACGCATTGGTGCGCTCGACAGTCCAGGCCACGAGGCCGCCGATCACGATGGCGAAGGACGCACTCCCGAGCGCAAAGACAACAGAATTCTGCAGGCTGGCGAAGAAGCGCTTGTCGGCGGCAAGCTGCTGATAATAGCGCCAGGTGAAGTCGCCGAGTGCGCCCGTCTCGGTCGTCGTGTGCACGCTGCCGATGATGAGATACCAGAGCGGTGGCAGCACCAGAAGGCCAAGCATCAGCGCGAGCAAGATTACACCGATGCGGGCAGGCTCGATCGGAAGCCGCCGCGCGGCAGGCGCCTGAGTTTCCATCGGCCGACCGGACATCGCGTCCTCGCTCATGCCGGCTCGCCACTCACTGGAAAAGCTCCTTCATGATCCTGTACCACGTCTCCTGATTGGCGGCAACGATCTCCTGCGTGAGATAGATCGGCTTGAAATTGCCACCGGCCGGCGTCAGCGACGGTGTCTTTGGCAACACGCTTGGCATGGCAGGCAGGAAATCGAGATCGGCGAACAGCTTCTGCCCCTCCTCCGAGGTTATGAACTCGACAAAGAGGCGCGCAGCATTGGGATGGGGCGCATCCTTCGTGATGCCGATGAGGGCGAGTGGCGCGACGATGGGTTCGAGCTTCAGCCAGGTCACCGGCGCACCCTTCTGTGCGCTCATGACCGTGTGATGATTGAAGATGCCCAGCGTCAGCGGATAGTCACCTGCCCCGACCCGATCCACCATGGCGCGCGCGGTCACATCCACATTCTGGATGTTCTGCTGGGCGAGGCGCTTGAGATAGGCGAGCCCCTTTTCATCCCCCATGCTCAGCATGATGCCTGCGATGAAACTGATTCCTCCCGTCGAAGACGACATGCCCCACGAGATCTTGCCCTTCCACTTCGGGTCGAGCAGATCCTCTGCCGTCTTCGGCCAATCCTTCTGCGGCGTCAGATCCGTATTGATGGCGGGCGTGAGGAAATAGAGGATATAGGCGTTCCAGAAGCCGTTCGGGTCCTTCAACTCGGCTGGATACTTGTTGGCCTCCGTCGGAATATATTTCGCGGCAAGTCCAGCACGGATGATGGGACCTGCCGTCTCGGTCCCGTCGAAAACATCCGCCTGCACCTTGCCAGCCCGCGCCTCGTTCAGGACCTTCAGTGCTGTGGGGGCACTGTCGGCACGCGAGAACTTCACGGTGACGCCGGGATACTTCTTCTGGAAGGCGCTGATGATCGGGCGAACCGCCGTATCGAGAATGAGGGTCGTGTACCAGACCACCTCCTTCTCGGCTTTTGCAGCTTCATAAAGCGCTGCATCCGCAGCAGCCCTCGCCGATGTTGCGGCAAGCTGCCCGGCAATGAATGCCAGAGCCGCCCAACGCAGCAAACCTGACACAGGCTTCGACATCATGTCCTCCCCAGCGGAAGCATCTGAGTGCCTCTCGCTAAAATCCAAAGCTCAACCCGGATACCAGTTCGGCTTGCGCTTTTCCTTGAACGCTGCCACGCCCTCCTCGGCCTCCGAGGTGCGCACATGTTTCGCATCACGGACTGCCGGGTCAAAGATGGTCGACACTGGCGGTGCATTGAACTCGCAGACGCGGGCCTTCAGCGTGGCGATGGCGCCGGGAGCACCTAGCAGCATGGCATCGGCAATGGCTTCAGCCTTCGTCAGCAGGTCCGCCGCCTCCGCAATTTCCGTCACGAGGCCGAGGCGCTGAGCCACGTCTGCAGAAATACGCTCGCCCGAAAACCCATAGCGACGAAAAGCGCGCAGACCCACGGCACGCACGAACAGCGCTGCCAATGTTGGCGAGGGAGCCATGCCAAGGCGCACTTCCGGGATCGTGAAGAAGGCTTCCCGTCCGGCGAGCACCACATCGCAGCAGGAGGCGAGCGCAAGGCCACCGCCGGCCGCAGCACCCTGCACGAGCGCCATGGTCGGCTTGGGGAAACGTTCCAGAACTTCGAGCATTTGCGCGAGGGAGAATTTCGGAGGCGCATCCTGCGCGCTGCGTCCGCCCACATCCGCGCCTGCGCAGAAATGCTTGCCTTCGCCGCGCAGGATCACGATGCGCACCTGGGGGTCCTGCGCATAGGACGTGAGGCAGTTGCCAAGTTCGTCGAGAAGGGTCTGGTTCAACGCGTTCCCGCGGTCGGGACGGTTCAGCGTGACAATCGCAATGCCACGTGGCGACACCTCTGCCCTGATGGTTTCGTAGCTCACGGTTCCTCCCTCGAATTTGGCCTTATCGTAACGTGGCCGGCGCGCACTGCAAGCCTGCTGCGCAACTAGCCATCAGGCAGCGCTACGCCTAGGATTGCAGCACATGAAAAGGGAGGATGCCCGTGAAAATCGCGCAGCTGGAGGATTTCCACGTCGACGGCGGCTTCGACGAATTCTGCTTCCTGAAGATCACGACCGATACAGGCTTGAGTGGCTGGGCAGAATATAGCGAGCGACGCGGCCGGCGTGGGCTCACGGCCCTGATCCATTCCATGGGACGCGTGATCACCGGCCTCAATCCAACAGACATCAACGCCATTGAAGCGATCCTGAACACGCAGATGCGCACGACCGTCGGCGGCGTCCAGAGCCAGGCGGCCGGCGCCATCATGAATTGCCTGCTCGACATCACGGGCAAGGCGCGCGGCCTGCCGGTGCACGCCCTGTTCGGTGGGGCTGTGCGTGACCGCATCCCCGTCTATTGGTCACGCTGTGGCGTGATGCGAGCCTCACACGCCCACATGTTCGACGGCAAGCTGATCGATAAGCCTGCGGTGCGAAGGGTCTCGGATCTGATCGCCGCCGGGCGGGAGGCCAGCGAGCGCGGCTTTCGCGCCATCAAATGCAATCTGCTCGTGTTCGACGAGACAGGTGGGCGCGTTCATACACCCGGTTCACAATTCGGCCGCAGCCATCCTGAGCTGAACATCGAGGAAGATCTGGTTGATGCCCTCGTATCCCAGCTCTCAGCCCTGCGGGAGGGGGCCGGACCCAAGGTTCGCCTCATCGTCGACCTGAACTTCAACTACAAGACCGAGGGCTTTCGGCGGCTTGCCAAGGCGGTGGAACCCTTCAACCTCATGTGGCTGGAGATGGACCTGCACGACCCAGAAGGGCTCGCGCTCATCCGCACTGGCACGACGACGCCCGTCGGCTCACTTGAGACAATCATGGGTCGCAAGCCGCTGCGCGCCTATCTGGAAGCCCGCAGCGTCGACGTCGCGATCATTGATCCGCAATATAACGGCCTGCCCGAAGCCATCCGCATGGCCGCCATGTGCGATGCCTATGAGGTCAACGTCGCGTCACATGGCTTCGCAGGTCCCCTCTCTTCGGTCATGAGCGCGCATTTCTGTGCAGCGATTCCAAACCTGCGGATCATGGAACTCGACGTCGACGGCGTTCCATGGCGCGAAGGCCTGCTCACCGAGCGCTTTGAGGTGAAGGATGGCTGCTTCCCGGTGCCCCAGGGGCCCGGTTGGAGCACGGAGATCAACGAGGACGCCCTGCGCGCTCATGCGGTGAAGAACTGAAAGAGGACGCCCATTGGACCGCGGGCCTCCAGCCAGCGTGCGCGGCTGCAGCCGCGCAGTCCGGTCCCATCACGCAGCAGTGCCCGTCAATCCAGCCTGCATGGGCTGCGAAGCGTCGAACGCATAGATCCAGCTGCGGTCAATCGGCGGCGCCGGTGGCCACTGTCGGGTGCGCTCGAAATTTTCGCGGGACTTGAGCGTGATGTCGCGCGTGCGCGGCTGGCGCTCGGCCACATATTGCGCGAGCGCAGCAGAAACATCGGCTCCATGCTGGCGCAGCGCACGGGCCAGTACGATGCCGTCCTCCACCGCCATGTTCGCACCCTGTGCGAGATTGGGCATGGTAGGATGGGCTGCATCACCCAGCAGCGTGATGTTGCCCTTCGTCCAGACGGATCGTGGTTCGCGGTCGCAAATTCCCCATTTGAAGCAGTGCTGCACATGGCGCAGCATGCCCAGCAGTTCATCCGCCCAGCCTGCATAGGCCTGAAGCAGTTCTTCCGGTGAACTCGGAAGCGTCCAGGACTCCTCGACCCAGTCATTCGAGTAGTGACCTGCGAAGATATTGAGGGTCGAGCCGTCACCCAGCGGATAACAGATCACCTGCCCCTCCGGCCCATAGAACGACACATGGTCCGTCTGATCGACCGCGACCGTCTTGCCGGGCCCCATGCGCCGTGGCAGCAGCTCGATGGGCACGATGCAGCGCCAGCACATTGAATTGGTGAAGCGCGGCGCATCGGCACCAAACAGCGTCTCGCGAATGATGGAGCGCAGGCCGTCGGCACCGATCACAAGGTCGGCCTCGACGCTTGATCCATCGGAAAAATGCACGACAGCGCCCTGAGCCGTGTTCGCGACGCCGGTGCAGGTCGCGCCCAGATGGATAATGCTCTCGGGCAAGCCCGTGCGCAGGGCACGATGCAGGTCGGCGCGATGGGCGGTCATGAAAGGTGCGCCATACCTGGCCATATCGACACCGCGCAGGGGCACGCGATTGCGCTCGCTGGCGTCATTCCAGTTGAGTGTCACGCGCGTCGTCGGCTCGAAGCTTGCTGCGCGCACCACATCGAAGAGGTCCAGAGCACGAAATACCTTGAAGGCATTAGGCCCAAGCTGAAGCCCTGCTCCCACTTCGCCAAGCTCGGCTGCGCGCTCATGCAGGGAAACCTCGAAGCCGGCACGATGCAGCGCCTGAGCAGCCGTGAGGCCGCCGATGCCGGCGCCAATGATGACGATGCGCAAGGGTCTGCTGCTGGCCAACTGCGTTCCTCCGAGACGACTGTTTTTCTTGTCGCAGACTAGCGGTCGCCAGCGATCACTTCAACGCAAACGGCGCGCCTGAGGCGCGCCGTCGCAAGTCTTGGGTCAGAAGACGCTAATGATCAGACGGTCACCTGCGGCTTGCCGAGGCGAGCCTTGAGGCCTTCGCGCGCCCCTTCCTTGTAGGGCTGGTCGCGCGGCAGAAGCGTGGCGCAGGAGCGCACCTTCTGATGCTCGGTGTCAACGCCCGGAGGCACAATCCCCTTCTCGCGAAGGGCCTTGGCAGCGCGCATCAGACGATGACGCGCCATGATGATACCGTTGTCGCAGCCCACGAGGTTTTCCTTCGTGCGGTCGATGATCGGCCCCATGCTCTCCTGCAGAGAGCCGTCCTGGATCGCGATGCCCGCGATGCCGGAATATTCACGACCATCCCTCTGGGCCTCGCGGTCCATGAGATAATCGTTGTCTTTGTTGGCGAGCGGACGATAGGTGCCCGGCACATAGGCGCAATGCACGCCCTTGCCAGCCTTCATCGCATTGCGCTCGTCAGAGGTCAGTGCGCGGGTCGGATGGTAGTCATAGGACCAGGCGTAGCAATTTTCGTCGTCGATCGGGATCCAGAAGTGCCCGTGCATCGGATGGTCGCCGCGCGGGGGAACGGCCGTGAAGCTGGGCATGACCCACGGTGTGATGCGCCAGTAGTACTGCTCATCCTCGGCGTTCCGGCGAGCGCCGATGTAGAGCCCACCGGGGGCCTCGACCACTTCGAAGACCGGAGCAAGATCGCCGAAATTATACTTGTTGCCGCCCGCGCCCTTGAAGAGCGGGTCAGAATTCACGTTACCGCGGTGCAGCCAGGACACGTGCGAGGAGTCGATGCCGCCTTCCATGGACTGCAGCCAGTTGCACTCCTGGAAGCGCTTGGAGACGAAGCTCTGCTCGCGCGGAACCACGGAGAATTCAAACTCGGGCAGCTCGGGCTGGCGCTCCGGCGGGCCCATGTAGGTCCACAGCACCCCGCCGCGCTCGACCAGCGGATAGGACTTCAGCTTGATCTTCTTGGCATAGCCCGACTCGGCGGGCTCCGAGGGCACGTCCACGCACTGGCCGGTCACATCGAACTTCCAGCCATGGTAGGGACAGCGCAGACCGCATTCCTCGTTCCGGCCGAACCACAGGGACGGGCCGCGATGCGGGCAGAATTCGTCGATCAGGCCGTAGCGGCCAAGGGTGTCGCGGAAGGCGATCAGACGCTCGGACAGGATCTTCACGCGGACAGGCGGGCTATCGTTGGCCGGCAGTTCCTCCGACAGCAAAACCGGCAGCCAATACGAGCGGAAGAGATCGCCCATAATTGTTCCGGGTCCAGTCTGGGTCAGGAGATCGTTCTGTTCCTTGGTCAGCATGGGTGTGTGCTCCTCGAGCCTTTTTCCTGCTCGTCCCTCCCCCGAGGTCCGACGGATGTTCCTCCATACGGAACGCCGTTCCGCATTGACTACGAGGGCAATCAACCTGTTTGGGGGATGTCCGACATTGTTCTGGATCAAAACCGGGCGGCAACCTCGACAAGGCCCTGCCCGAAAGGCAGAAATGGCAAGAAGCAGGCGTGACGCCGCATCCCGCGTTGGCGCGGGCGGGAGAGGGACAGATGCAGAGACTGGCGGACAAGGTGGCAATCGTGACGGGCGCTGCCCAGGGCATCGGGGCGCACTTCGCCCGTGGGCTGGCAGCCGAGGGCGCAAAGGTCGTGATCGCCGACGTGCTTGATGGCACTGAGACGGCCGACAGCATCGTGCGCGCCAAAGGCACCGCCAGGTTCATCCGCACCGATGTGTCCAAGGCGTCAGACGTTCAGGCACTCGTCGCGCAGACCGTCGCGGAATTCGGCACCATCGACATTCTCGTCAACAACGCGGCCATCTTCGCGACGCTCGGCAACAAGAAGTTCCACGAGATTTCGAGCGAGGAATTCGACAAGGTCATGGCCGTGAACGTGCGCGGCCCCTTCGAATGCGCCAAGGCGGTCGCACCCCTGATGATCGAGAAGGGTGCCGGCAAAATCGTCAATATTGCGTCTGGAACCGTGTTCAAGGGTGTTCCGAACCTCCTGCACTATGTCAGCTCGAAAGGCGCCGTGGTTGCCATGACCCGCTGCCTCGCACGCGAATTCGGACCCCATAATGTCAATGTGAATGCCATCGCGCCGGGCCTTACGATGAGTGACGGCGTGCTTGGCCAGTCCGACTGGACCGATGATTACATCGAATCCAACAAGAACAGCCGCGCCCTGAAGCGCAGGCAGGTTCCCGGCGATCTCGTCGGCAGCATGGTTTTCCTGTGCTCGTCAGACAGCGACTTCATGACCGGCCAGACCATCGTCGTCGATGGCGGCGCCGTGATGCACTGAGTGGAGGGTTCCCATGCACAAGTCCGTCATCACCGAAGAAACAGTCGAGAAGGTCACGCGCCGCTCAGGCCGGCGCCATCAGTTCGACAGCATTGATGCGACGAAGGCTGCGCTGGTCGTGATCGACATGCAGAACCATTTCATGAAGCAGGGCTTTCTGGCGGAAACGCCGATGGCTCGCGAGATCGTACCACATGTCAATCGGCTGGCCGCAGCCATGCGCCAGCGCGGCGGCACCATCGTGTGGATCAAGAATTCCACCAATGACACCCGCGACAGCTGGTCGGTCTATCACGAATATCTCATGACGCCGGATCGCGCCGCAAAGCGCTACGCAAGCATGGATGAGGCAGCCGAAGGTCACCAGCTTTTCGAAACCCTCGACGTCCAGCCCACCGACACACAGATGGTGAAGAAGCGCTTCAGCGCCTTCATTCAGGACTCATCTGCCCTGCATGGATTTCTTCAGGCGCGCGGCATCGACACAGTGCTCGTCACCGGCACGGCCACGCAGGTCTGCTGCGAAAGCACGGCCCGCGACGCCTGCATGCTCAACTACAAGACACTCATGATCTCGGACGCCTGCGCCACAGAGAATGACGAGCTGCATAACAATTCGCTCAATGCCTTCCACCAGAACTTTGGTGACGTGCAAACCGTCGATGAGGCCATCGCATCCATGGATGCAGGCACAGCGACGATGGCAAAGGCTGCGAATTTCTGAATCTGGACCGCGCGGCTCCTGCCGCGCATGCGGGCCGGAGGCCCGCGGTCCAGTCTTCACCGCATGATGGCGAGCGCGCTCTTGACCTTGGCGATGACAGACGGCGGCGTGGCAAAAACTTTTGTCACGACAGACTGAACGTCCGCGCCCGACAAGGCTCCGATATCGAGTTTCATCTTGGCGGCCTCGGCCACGAGTTCAGGATCCTTCCAGGTCTCCATGAAGGCCTGGCGCAGCGCTTCCACGCGTTCGGCTGGCACCTCAGGCCCCACCATGTAGGGACGCCCAAAAATCTCCTGCGAATAGAGCAGTTCGAGCATCTGGCGCTGCTCTTGGGTCTTGGCGAAATCAACCGTGCGCTTGATGCCCTTGGCATTGAGCTCCGGATAGCCGGTCGCTTCTTCCTGCACGACAATGTTCACTGTGCCATCGCGGAACCAGTCGGGCTTCAGTGACGAGATGCTTGACCAGCCGGTGCCGCACTGGCCCTGCACTTCGCCCTTCTCGAGCGCCAGCGTGATTTCGCGCGTGCCCGCATAGCCGTTCACGACGTTGAACTTCGTGCCAAGCACCTTGTTCAGCAGGGTCGGAAAGTCGCGTGTTGAGCCGCCATCGGCGGTTGCACCAACGATGATCTCCTTGGTCATCGCATCGTCGAGGGTCTTGATGCCGCTGTCGGCGCGCGACAGGCAAACATAGACATCGCTATT
Organism: uncultured Hyphomicrobiales bacterium; assembly: GCA_903889985.1. Lineage (GTDB taxonomy): Bacteria > Pseudomonadota > Alphaproteobacteria > Rhizobiales > Beijerinckiaceae > Terripilifer. The sequence goes on from CAISZN010000504.1 coordinate 9,308, forward strand.
AGCGCTACCGAGATAGTTGAACTTCGACGCATCGAAGCGCGTCTGAGCCTTCTCGCTGATCAGCGTCTCGATGATCGAGGCTGGGAAAGGTGCGACGATGAAGGTCCCATCGCGCGGCGCGACGCCGTAGACATAGCCTGCAGCCAGATTGCTTGCGGCACCTGGCATGTTCTGCACCACAACAACAGGGTTGCCGGGGATGTGCTTGGTCATGTAGCGCGCCATCAGGCGTGAATAGGTATCATAGCCACCGCCCGCCGAGGTGCCGACGACAACGGTGATCGTCTTGCCCTTGTAGAAACTGGCGACGCTTTCCTGCGCCGAAGCGGGTGCTGCAACTGCCAGCAGGGTCATGAGGGCGAAGGAGCGCGTCAGGCGCTTGCAGGTCATTGGCGTCATCCTCATTGGGGCGGGGTCGTGGCCTTCTTGGCCTTTTCAACGATGTCCTGTGGCGTCGCATAGACCTTCTTAACGAGGGCCTGCACGTCCTCACCCGATGATGGGCCGACTTCAAGCTGCATCTTGGCGGCTTCTGCCAGGAAAGCAGGATCCTTGAAGGTCTCCATGAAAGCCTTGCGCATGGCGGCGACGCGATCCGCGGGCACCTCCGGCGCCATGATATAGGGGCGGCCGAAGCGCTCCTGGCTGTAGATCAGGTCGAGGATCTGGCGCTGCTCTTCGGTCTTGGCGAAATCGACAGCTTTTGGCACGCCCAGCTTGTCGAGATCGGGATGGCCGACAGAGGCCTCCTGCACCAGAACCTTGACCGTGTTCTTCTCGAACCAGTCCGGATGGGTTGCAAAGACGCTGCCCCAGCCCGCACCGCACTGGCCCTGGATCTCGCCCTTTTCGATGGCGAGCTGGACTTCGCGATTGCCGGAGTAGCCCAGCACGATCTTGAACTTCGCGCCCAGTACATTGTTGAGCATGAGGGGGAAGTCGCGGGTCGAGGCCGCCTCTCCGCCTGACCCGATCACGACTTCCTGCTTCAGCGCATCGGCAAAGGTCTTCACCGCGGCATCGGTGCGGATGACGCAGATGTAGGTGTCGTCATTGGCATTGCCGATATACTGGAAGGTGCTGGGATCGTAGCGCACCTTGCGCTTGTCGCCCAGCACCGGCTCGATGATGTTGCCGGGGTGGATGGCGCCCAGCACCGTCCCATCCTTCGGCGCCACGTTCGAGACATAGAACGCAGATGTGGCACCCGCAGCGCCCGGCATGTTCTGCGGAATGACGGTCGGGTTGCCGGGAATGTGAGCCCCGATATGGCGCGCGACGAGCCTCCCATAGGTGTCGAACCCGCCACCGGCAGCCGACGCGATCACCAGCGTGACGGTCTTTCCCTTGTAGAACTGGGCAACGGAGTCCTGCGCCTGCACCATGCCGGAGGAGAGTGCGACGAGCGCAGCGCCAAGCGCCAGCGCACAGCGTCGAAATGCGGGCATGTCCGTCCCCTGTTTTTGAAAAAAATACGGGCGGCCCTTTGGGGACCGCCCGGCTTTTATGATCTTACGGATCGGCGAAATCAATTGCCGATGTAGTTGCCGTACTTGATGAGGTTCTGCTTCTGGGCCTCGTTGCGCGGCGGCAGCTTGAAGAGCTTGTGCGCCGTGCCGCCGAGGATGTTGTGACGGGCCTTGTCGGTAAGGAAGGGAAGATCCCAGATCGTCGAGGGCAGGTCGAAGTCCCAGTGCGGATAGTCAGAGGCATAGAGCAGCGAGTTTTCCGCATCGATCATGCGGAAGGTGCACTCGAGTGCCTCCATGTCCTGAATTTCCATCGGCTGCGACGAGTAGAACATCTCGCGCATGTACTCGGAGGGCTTGCGCTTCAGCAGCGGGCACTCGGAGGGGCGCAGCATGAACTCGTGGTCGATGCGCTGCATGACGAATGGGATCCAGGCGAGACCCGCTTCGATCCAGATGACGGGCAGCTTGGGGAAGCGCTCGTTCATGCCGTTCACGATCCAGTTCGTGCAATGCAGGATGTTGTACCACGAGAAGCCGAGAGCATGGGCCGAGATGAAGCGGTTGCAGCTCTGGAAGGTGTGGTCACCCCATGACGGACCGGAGTGGAACGCCAGCGTCTGGCCGCGCTCTTCGATGGCGCGATAGGTCTTCATGTAGGCGTTGTCATAGACCGGCATCTTCGGACGGACGGTGGTGACCATCCAGCCGCCGACGCCCGGACGATGTCCGAAGGTCTCGACGCAACGCAGCGTGCCTTCCGGATCACCGAAGGGCAGGCAGAGCTGCGTGAACATGCGGCCATTGGTTTCCGGCAGCGCGACCTCGGTGACCCAACGGTTGTAGGCCCAGCAGAGTTCGAACTCCATTTCCTTCTGCGGATGCAGGCCGACGTTCAGCATGCCCGTGGGGAAGAGGCAGGAGTAGTCGACGCCCATGGCGTCCATCCAGCGCTCACCCAGCTGCACGTCGCGCAGACGGCCCGGCTCGACCTTCTCTGTCGAGCGCAGCGGATAGCGCGACACGCGACCACCCATGTCCTGGAAGCCCGGCACGCTCGGCAGCACGCTGCCGCGGCCGCCCTTTGCGCGGGCGGACAGGACGAGCTGCTTCAGAACCTCGTTCTCCATGAAGGGGAGAATTTCGCCGAAGTTCTCGTTCTCATAGTGATGCGCATCCACGTCGACGATGAGCACGTCGTCGAGATTGCGATCCTTCACCTGCTTGGCGGCGTGGGCCAGCAGCTTCGTCGTGTTGAGTTCTTCAACCTTGACGCGCCGGCCGCGATCGGAAACCAGATCCATGTTGATCCCTCCTAGAGTTTCAAGGCGACAGCTGTCCGGTCAGATCCCAGACCAGCTTTGCCACATTCCCAATTCAAACACTTGTAGATCGACGGCCTTCAGCAGAGCGCCGCAGGCAATCATCGCGTCGGTTCCGGTCACAGCGGTGCGTCCGCTGAGGATCGGATACCGGTTACCGGCTTCCACATTCGCGCTGTAGAGCTTGATGATCACGGCCATGAGGGCCTGGGTCGCCTCAGGCGTCAGGACTTCCGTGTCACCATCCGCAAGCTTGGCTTCAAGCGCGGCTGCAAGCTTCAGCGCCTCGTTGGAATCCGGCGTCTGCTTCGAGGTAACAACCGTCGGAGCAGGAATGCGACGCAGGATTTCCACCTTCGGCGCTTCTGCCTCGGCCTTCTTGGCCGGGCCACGTGCGGTCACCTTGCCGCTCTCGCGCGACACGCCTTCCCACATGGCCTTGACGAAATGAACCTTGTCCTCACCGGACAGGCCTGCCTCGTCAGCGCGTGCCTTTGCCTTTGCTGGCACCTTCTTGTCAGCAGCCTTCTTGACCGCCGCCTTTTTCGCGGGTGCCTTGCCAGCCTTAGCGGTAGCCTTTTTAGGCGACGACATAGATGTCGTTCCCCTTCTGGGTGATTTCGTACTTGCGCAGCTTCACCTTCGG
>CAISZN010000505.1 GCA_903889985.1 uncultured Hyphomicrobiales bacterium
GAGGTGCCAGCCGGCGCCAGATAAAACTTGGCAACGGTGGCTCGGGTCAGGTTCCAGAAGCGCGCCGGTCGCTCCTGCGCTTGGGCGAGGACAGGCAAGCCCACGAGCAGAACAGTGATGCCGATCCGAGAAAAAATCTTTTGAAACGAACAAGCCAAGCCAGCTTTGACGTGCACGCGCATGGTTCCTCCCGATGGCGCTCTTGGTCGCCTGCCGCCATCCTAACCGGAAAAAAGGCGATCTGCCAACGCAGTGATCTTCGTCGAGGCAGCCTCGCCAAGTCCTGGCTGGGCGGCTATTCTGGCTTCACGCGGCCATCAGAGCCACAGCCGGAGGGATCCAGATGCGTTTGACGCCGAATGTGTTTTCCAAGGGACAGACATCACGCCGGGAATTCCTGGGAGCTGCCGCCGCCCTTGGCGCTGCTGGTGCCTTCCCCTGCCCCGCCATTGCGCAGGGACTGGTGGAGGTCCATATCGGCACCGCCAATTCGAGCAGCGACATCGGGTTTTTCCTTGCCGACAAGAAGGGCTGGTTCAAGGAGGAAGGAATTTCCATCACGACCACGCCGTTTCGTTCGGCCGCCGACATGGTGGCACCGCTGGCCTCCGGACAGCTCGACGTAGGTGGAGGCTCGGCCTCTGCCGGCCTTTACAACTCCTGGGCGCGCGGCATCAAGCTGCGCATCGTCGCTGACAAGGCTTCGTCCCAACCCGGCTATGGCGTCAACAAGTGCATGGTCTCCAAGAAGCACGTTGAAAGCGGCCGCTACAAGGAGATGAAGGACCTCAAGGGGATGAAAATCGCCATGAACGGTCCGGGCAACAGCAACTGGGGAAGCCTGTGGGGCTATCTCCGCAAAGCCGGGCTCACGCTCGACGATGTCGAGACCGTCGACATGAATTATCCCGACCACGTGCTGGCTCTGCAGAACAATTCGGTTGATGCCACCGTGACAACGGAGCCCTCTGCAACTGTGGCGCTTCTGAAGGGCTATGCTCAACTAGTTGCAACCGACGACGTGACGCGGCCCAACCATGCGATCGCACAGATCCTCTATTCGGAGAAGATCGCCTCCAATGCGGATCTCGCCAAGCGCTTCATGAAGGCCTACCTGCGCTCCATCCGCTACTACTACGCCAACCTCAAGGACGGGAAGATTGCCGGACCGAATGCCGATGAACTGATCGGGATCCTGACGGAGTTCACGCCAATCAAGGATCCGGAGGTCTATCGCACCATCGTTGCCAATGGTGTCGACCCGGATGGCCGCATCAACATGCCAACGCTGGTGGAAGACTTCGAGGTCTACAAGAACCGCGGCTGGATCACGTCTGACGTCAAGGTCGAGCAGATCGTCGACATGTCCTTCGTCGAGGCGGCGCTGAAGGATCTCGGGCCCTACAAGAAGGGGTGACGTCCGGTTGGCAGGCGGGGGATTTTCGTCCCCCGCTGCTCTGTTCAACCGCGCTGTGACACCTTGCTGGCGCGCGCGCGAATGCTGTCCCAATTTCCGGCACGCACTTCCTCCAGCGGAGCGAGCCATGAGCCACCAACCGCCGCGACATTCGGCAGGCTCAGCCATTCATCCAGCTCCGCTTCACCCGTGCCGCCGGTCGGCAGGAAGCGAACATGAGGGAATGGCGCGTGGAGTGCTCGCACGGCCTCAGGCCCGCCGAATGCCATGGCCGGGAAGAATTTCACCACATGGAACCCGCGTGACAGGACGGCCATGAGCTCGGTGGGAGTTGCGATGCCGGGAATAAAGGGAATGCTCGCCCGGCTGGCGGCTTCCAGAAGTGCTGGGGTTGCCGCCGGGCTGATGGCAAACCTGGCACCAGCGTGCGCTGCGAGTGCGAGATCATGGGGGGTCAGCACATTGCCGGCGCCGGGCACGGCGTCCGGCACGGCCTTCAGGATCTCGCGAATGGCCTGCGGCGCCGCCGGGGTTCGCAGGGCAACCTCGATGACCGGCAGGCCGCCGTCCACCAAGGCCTGGGCCAGTGGCACGGCATCCTCGACCCGCTCAATGGTGATGAGCGGGATGAAGCGTGTGCTGGCGAGAATCGTCAGGGGCAGTTCACTCTGCGATGTCACGGGCGTTCCTCCAGAGCTGCGGGGGCGAAGCCACCGTCTGCCTGAAGCATAGGACGCCCGTCACCGCATGCAATCCCTCTTTCGGGATCAACCCTTGGCGCCGGCTGCCAGATGGGCATGCTCGTTGTCGCGCGAGCGCAGGTGCTCGGTGTAGCCCAGCGGCACGCCATCAACGAGCACGAAGACCATGCGGCAGGTCTCGTCATAACGGTTGATCCAGGCGTGATTGGTGCCCCGCTGGATCATGACATCGCCGGTGTTGAGCGTGACCATCTCGCCCTTGTCGAGTTCCATGTCGATCTTGCCTGACAGAACGATGATGTAATCGATCGTCTCGGTGCGATGCATGACGGCTGCATTGTTGGGCGGATATTCAGCGATCATGAAGCGCGTGCCATTGACCGGCGGATAGGTGCCAAGCTTGCGGGCGCCCATGTCCTCAGCATCCAGGCCAATCGCCATGTCGGCCGGTGCGCCGTCGGTACACCACATCAGGGTCGTATACTGACCCGGGCGATTGCCACGCACGTTCTCGGCGACTCCATCCTTGATGACAGTGGCTACGCCATCGGCCGTATGGCCCGTGACGACGCGACGAACTGGAACAGACTTGGACATGGAAATCTCCTCAATTCATGTTGCGAGAATGCCCTGCCTTCGGGCGAAAACCCAGTAGAGGGCGATCAGGGGGGTCATCAGCAATAGCATGACCACTGCCAAAGCCGAAGCTGGCGCCAGCCCGCCAGCCAGCCACATGCTCCACACCACCACCGGGAATGTGATGTTGCCAGAGGTCGACATGATGACGGCAAGGGTGAGCTCACGCACGGTCAACAGCGCGATCCAGAGCCAAGCGTAGAGGATTGTTGGCGTGAGCAAGGGAAAGGTGACGCGGCGGAACGTGTCCCATGTGCTTGCACCGCTGACATAGGCGCTTTCCTCGAGCTCGCCGTGGATCTGGACGAGACCGGAATTGGTCATCCGCGTGGCGTAGGAGATCCGCGCGATGATGAAGACCATCAGCAGCAGCCAGATGGTGCCATAGATCGGGACGGCCTTCTGGAAGACGAAGAGCGTCAGCAGGAGAGCGCCGACCCCGAAAACCACGCTGGGCACCGCATGGGGCAGGAAGGCGATGAAATCAAACCATGAGCGGCCAGGAATCCGGGAGCGCAGGACAACCCATGAGAAGCTGAGCGCAATCACCAGCGTGATCGTTGGCGTCAGGACTGCGAGGATCGTCGTATTCGTCAGGCCGCGCGCGATGAGATCCCATGGCAGTGCATAATAGTGCTTCATCGAGACGACGCTGAACGCGCGCGCAGACGGCAACTGGAAGTATGGCAGCAGCGAGCTCCACACGAGCAGGGAGATCGGCATGATCTTGCTCAGGAGGAAGTAGATACCGAGCAAACCCCAGGCGAGCCATTTGCGCCAGCCAAGCTGAATGAGCTTGGGGCGATAGGCCTTGCCGGTCACCACGGCATAGCGCTGAGAGCGCTTGTTCATGCCCACATACCACCAGCTCATGACCGCAGCGATGGCGAGGGCAACCGTCGACAGGGCTGCAGCAAGGCCATAACGCGGCAGCACGTCCTGCGGGCTGAGAAGCAGATAGAGGAACGTGCTGAAAGTGAAGAGACGGTTGCCCCAGCCGATGATCGCGGGCACGTCGAATGCGGCAAAGGCCGTCATGAAAATATAGATCGAGGCTGCAATCACGCCAGGCGCTGCCAAGGGCAGGGTCACACGGGCAAAAACCCGCCACGGCGAGGCGCCATGCATCTGCGCAGCTTCCTCGAGCGTCGGATCCATGGCGCGGAAGACGGCTGCTGTCATGATGAAGGCAAGGGGGGCAAGATTGAGGCCCTGCACCCAGCCAAGGCCCGGCAGTGTCATGATGTCGAACAGCGGGCCAATATGAAAGGTCTGCAACAGGAATTGGTTCACGAGGCCGATGCGCGGATGCAGCATGAAAAGCCAGCCCATGGCCGCGGCAAACCCGGGAATCAGAAGGCCGATGGCCATGAGCGTGAAGAGAAGCGTTTTCGCGCTGAAGTCAGTGCGCTCCACCAGCCAGGCTGCCGGAACGCCGAATGCCAGCGCGACGATCAGCGAGACGACGCCAAAGATCGCCGTATCGCGCAGAACCGTCCAGGTCCGCGCATCCGTGAAGACCTCGGAGAAATTTGCCGTCGAATAGGTGAAGTCGACGGACCCCGGCGCAGACGTCGTAAAGGCAAGCCAGAGAACGACGGCCAGATGCAGGAGGACAAGAAGGCTGAACAGGCCAACAAGCGACACCATGCCCATGGGCATCATGTCGCCAAGGCCTTTTCTGCCCTCCCCGGTTGTGCTGCCTTCCACTGCGGCTGTTGTCATGTCCCAGGCCTGCCGCAGCTCACTTGGTGGTGATGATCTTGATGAGTTCGCTGCGTCGCTGGTCGATTTCGGGATGCTGCAGCCACCAGCTGGCCGTGACCTCCTTGAAGGGCACGTTCTGCTTTTCATAGCCCTCGATGATGCGGCTCATGGTCGAGCCCGGCAGGAGATGCAGATCGGTTTTCCAGGTCTCATAGGCGAGCTTCTGGCCTTCCGGCGTGAGCATGAAGAGGCCAAAGAGGGTCGCTGCTGCCGGATGCGGGGCATGCTTGGGGATCGAGATGTAATAGTAGCGCTTCTGGGCCGCATCGAGCGGCATCATCTGGTCGATGGGTGCGCCCTTTTCCTGCCAGAGCAGCGCATCCTGTCCGGTGCAATCCATCACGATGGCCAGATATTCACCCGTTGCGACACGCTCCGCATCGCCGCAGCGGATCAGGCCGGAGATCTGCTTCGACAGGGCCCGCACGAAGTCATAGGTCTTTTTTTCACCCCAGACATCGTCA
>CAISZN010000506.1 GCA_903889985.1 uncultured Hyphomicrobiales bacterium
AGAGCTTTGCATGGGTCTTGAGCTCGATGAAGCCGAAGACCACCTGCGCACCGGCGCGCTCAAGGTCGCGTGACCAGCGGATGTTGGCCTCTTCGTCAAAGCGTGCCTTGAGCTCGATGAGCGCCGTCACCGATTTGCCGGCTTCGGCAGCTTCGGCGAGCACCCGTACGATGGGGCTGTCATGTGAGGTGCGATAGAGCGTCTGCTTGATCGCGACCACATTTGGGTCGCGCGCAGCCTGCGTCCGGAACTGCACCACCACGTCGCAGGACTCGTAGGGGTGGTGGACGACGAGGTCCTTCTGCTTGATGGCCGCGACACAGTCGCCCCCATTGTCGCGCACACGCTCGGGAAAGCGCGGATTATAGGGCGTGAACTTCAGCTCCGGCCGTTCAAGGCTGACGATCTCGGAGAGATCATTGAGGGCTATGAGGCCCTCGTGAATGAAGATCTCAGCAGGCTCCACATCGAGTTCGTGGGCGACGAAATTGCGCAGGTCCTCAGGCATGCTGGAGTCGAATTCCAGCCGGATCACCGAGCCACGACGACGGCGCTTCAGCGCCGTCTCGAAGAGCCGCACGAGATCTTCCGCCTCTTCCTCGATTTCCACTTCGCTGTCGCGCACGACACGGAAGAGCCCCTGCCCCTTCACCGTATAGCCCGGGAAGAGCCGCTGCGTCTGCAAGGTGATCAGCGTCTCGAGCGCCACGAAACGCTGCTGGTTTGGTGCAAAGGCCGACGGCAGCAGGATGAAGCGCTCGATCTTCGCCGGCATGCGCACCAGGGCATTAAGCCTGCGCCCATCGCTGGGCCGCAGCAGTTCAAGGGCAATGCTGAAGCCGAAGTTCGGAATGAAGGGAAAGGGATGCGCCGGATCGATGGCAAGCGGCGTCAACACAGGAAAAACATGCAGCAGGAAGTGGTCGGCCAGCCAGTCGATCTCGCCCTTGCTGAGGTCCGAGGCTTCGAGGATGTGGATGTCCTGCTTGCCAAGGTCCACGCGCAGCTCGCGCCAGCGCTTTTGCTGCTCGGCAGCCAGCACAGCCACATGGGCGCGCACACGCTCGAGCTGCTCGGAGGCGGAAAGGCCATCGTCGGAGGTGATCGACACACCGGTGCGCAGCTGGCCGCGCAGACCTGCCACGCGAACCATGAAGAACTCATCGAGGTTGCTGGCCGAGATCGAGAGGAAGCGCAGCTGCTCCAGCAATGGATGGGCGCGGTTCGAGGCTTCGAGCAGCACACGGCGGTTGAATTCCAGCCAGGACACCTCGCGATTGATGAAGCGCTCGTGGGAGTGCATCAGCTCACCCGGGGACATCACCTCGGCGACATCGGCAGGCAGCGCGGCGACCGCGCTCTCATCAACCACCACCTTGCGTCCGGTTGTCTGGCGCGCCACTTAAACCTCCTGCTGCAGTCCAGCTGTCTTCGCGGTGCACGAATGACAGTAACATGACGCCTTCATGACACATCTTCCATTCGCCGGATGATGTCCCCTGCCATGGCCCTTGTCACCCGTCTGCCCAGCGCCAGAGCCTCGCGATCCAGCGCCCCCACGACAGCCCTTGCCGCATCGAGCGAGCGCTCGATATGCAGGGCCAGAAAATCAATCACCGTGGCCTCGACCGTGAGCTGACGATCGGCGAAGAGCTTCACCAGCACGGCCCGCACGAGATCATCGTCGGGCGGGAAGATCTCCACGACCGGCGCGAGGCGCAGGCGCGACAGGAGGTCGGCGGTCTTGAGACCCCAGAAGTCCGGCCGGGAGACAGCCGTCAGCACGAGCCAGCCCTGCGAGGCC
>CAISZN010000507.1 GCA_903889985.1 uncultured Hyphomicrobiales bacterium
CCAAACCGCGCAACATCATCATGCGCAGCGTGTGTTCTATGGTCTCTTCGCGCGACATGGGCGGTGCTTCGCCAACGGGCTGCCGTGCCCCGGGTGCCTCGGGGTGGAAAGACTCATCGTCTGGGATCTGGCGGGACGTCATGGTCTAAATCCGACGGCAGAAGAGGACTAGTTTTCCGGCGGCTGGCGCATGGGCCAGTCAAGCAGGCTGGCAATCACGGCGGTATCGACAAAATTAGTGTAGTCGATGATCAGTCCATCGCGGAAACGCACATGGGCAACGCCCTCAAGATCTTCGGCAGGTCCTGTTCCACGATTGCGCCAGCGACCAACCCAGCGCACGACGAACTGGTCGTCATCGACCACATAGGCCACCGGTTTGATGTCGCAATATTCGATCAGCACGTTCATCGTCTTGATCTTCTCGAGGATCTGCTGGTGACCGATGCACACACTCGACAGCGGATTGACGCCCGAGCTGCCAGCGAGGCGGAAGCGGCAGTCCGGGGCAAAGTGGCTGAGGACCTGCTTGAAGTCACCCTTCATCCTGAAGCTGATCAGGTCGTGGCACAGGGCGATCATCTCTTCCTTTGAAAGATCGTGACCCTGCGGCGCCTGACTGGGAACAGGGGCACGCTGCTGCGGCACCGGAGGGGAACCTCCTGGTTGCTTCCGCGCTCCGGAAGCTGCGCTTGTTTCTCTCTTCATCATGGGATTGACCGCCGATTGCGAATGATCTGATTTGGATGGAACGTTACTGCCGACGATTACAACTCGAACAGTTCTTGCAGGGCCGCCGTGTCGACATAGTTGCCGTAATAGACGACCAGATTGTCCCTGAACTTCACGACCGTCATGCCTTCCAGCCAGCTCGTGGGCTCAGCCGGCTGGTTGCGGGATTTACACTTCCAGCGGATGGCCACATCGTCGCCTTCGACGAGCAGATCGACGACTTCAAGCGTGATCTGCATAAAAAGTTTCTGCATGAACTCCATCTTCTGACGGACTTCGTCCCGACCATGATAGCGCCCGGAGATTGCGCTGAATTGCGTCCCGCCACCCATGTACATTTCGCAGTCTTCCGAGAAGTTCTGCATCAGCTCCTCAAGCCGACCGCGCAGGCGAAGGCCGACCAGTTCGCGCATGCGCATGATCTTGGCGGCCCTGTTGTCCGATGCGGGCACTATCGGTGTGGTTGCGGCTTTCGCCTGCGTCGTTTTGATGGGCATCGCGGGAACCCTTGATTACAAACTTTACAAAGATTGTCGCGACGGCGGTGAAGAGCCGCGACGCAACAAAAACCGGAGATTGGCGTTTTGATCGAAGTGATCGCAGACGCTTATGCATACAAACGGATCAGGACGTGGCGATAAGTCAGGAGCCGTCTCCACGGGAGTTCGGACGTCCATCAAGATCGTCTGGCTCCCGTGATCCTGAGCTCAGGGTATTGCAGCAGCGCAGAGATCGCCGCCGTATCGACATGATTGCTGTAGAAGCAGATCTTGCTCCCGCGGAATCGCAGGCGTGCGAAGCCTTCGATCTTGACGGTGGGGCCGGTTCCGCGATTGCGCGCGAACCCGGTCCAGGAAATCGCGACGCTGTCGTCGTCGACGATGAATTCCTGCGGGACCAGCTTGACTGTTTCGATCAGGGTGAAGTTCAGGCGCATGGCCTTCAGGCACTCTTCGCGCCCCTTGAACCTGCCCGCGACCGGATTGTGCCCGGGAATGCCCGGACAGAACAATTCGAAATCCTCGGTCATGAATTGGGCGAATTCCGCAAAGTTGCCCGCGCGGCGTAAATGCATCAGGCGGGCGCAGATCTGCACCATTTCCTCGCGCGACAGCGCCTTCGGTCCTGAATCGGAAGCGTGGCCCGGCTTTCCGGCGTCCTCGAGATCGTCCTTCGCGGCGTCCCAGTCATTGCGGCGATGAAATTTGCCATCCATGAAAATGCCTCAAAAATTCAAAATCAAATTCCGTCCATTTATTCGCGGCCGGATCCTGAAATTACAGATCGTAAATTCCAGCC
>CAISZN010000508.1 GCA_903889985.1 uncultured Hyphomicrobiales bacterium
CCGGTCGTCAGGGCGTAGGCCCGATTAACCTCGCCTGACTTCATCAATTCCTGTTCAAGGTTGACGGAATTCCCCGAGATCGTCTCGTCCCATTTCGAACCGCTGGCCGAGCGAACTTCCATGGAAGCACTCGGACCGATGGCAAAATGGGCTGCATTCGTACGCGCCAAGTCAAGCGGCATACGATCGAGTGTTTCAGCGAAGGGCCGGACATCGATGTTCGAATACCCTGGCGTGTTCACATTCGCGATGTTCTGAGAGACCGCCTGCTGGCGAGCCGTCAGCCATCTCGAATATTGCGACGAGAGGGAAAACAGATTGACGTCGCTCATCGACGGACTCATCAAGCAAGAGGTACTGCCAGTGGATATTATCCACGGCAACCTTGTTTGAGGCTGATGAGGTCAGCTTGCTTGGCCGGAGGTCAGCCGTGCATCATTGAGTGCATCGGCCAGAAGCTCCGTATCCTTGCGACGGTTCCCCGGGGGGTCGTCGAAGCATATATCGTGGATGGCCACGGCGGCCGAAGAGGCCTTGAGCATGAGCGCGAAGAAGACCGTCACGCCTCGATTGCGGAACTCCAGGTCGACTGAGATCGCTGGTGGATCGGCCCATGTCGCAAAGACATTTGCGCCCCAGCCAAATTGCAGGGTACCAGCCCGGAAATAGAGCTCGGCGGACGAATTGACCAGATCCTGCAGATTGGCAAAGGACTGGTTCTGGATGTAGTGAATCAGATCAGCGATCTCGATCAGCCGCAGCTCGCAGGCAAGCGAGCGGACAGTCTCGGCAAGCATTTCCTCATGCTTGCAAACAGCAGTCGCAAAATTTGCGCCCAATCTACCTGCTCCGCGTTGCCGGCGTGACGCCACGATTCCGGGACGTATTGATCAAATGGATCAGCTCTGCCACGGCCTTGTAGAAAGCCGACGGTATCATCTGATCGACCTTCACACTCTGGTAGAGCGACCTTGCCAGAGCCTTGTCTTCGAAAACCGGAATCCCATTCGACTCTGCAATCTCGCGGATTTTCAGCGCTACGAGGTCCTGCCCTTTCGCTACGACAATTGGTGCACCGCCTTCTTCACGAACATATCGCATGGCAACGGCAAAGTGAGTCGGGTTGGCGACGACCAGCGTTGCCCTTGGCACCTGCGCCATCATGCGGCGGCGGGCCCGGTCCATCGCAATCGATCGCAAGCGCGATTTGAGGAGCGGATCGCCTTCCATCTCCTTCATTTCCTGCTTGAGATCCTCGCGGCTCATCCGCAATTTCTCGCGCCAGGAGAACCGTGAGTAGAAAAGATCGGCCAGCAGAAGGATGCAAGACGCGACGAACAGGAGCAGCAGGAGCTCGACGACCTCCCGCATGATCGTGGCTGGCAATTCGGTGGCGTCACTGATGAGCACTTGCAAAGGCAGGTACTGGCGCTTGCTCACCAGGATCGCAACAGCACCCGCAACCAGCAGCAACTTCAAAACCGACTTCAGGAACTCTACCAGACCTGCCCGGCCAAACAGCCGCTGGAATCCGCTCAGGGGCGAGACACGGGAAAAATCCATCTCCAGCCGCTCGAGATGCGGGACCAGGCTGCCCTGGGCACCGGCGGCAAGAATACCCGCCATCATCATCAGGAGCACGGCCGGACCGACAGCCATGCCCACATCCACCATCATGACACGCAAGATGGCAATGACGTCGGTCGCATTTTCGATGCGAATGGATGAAGATTTATCGAGGAGCACCGCCAGCACGCGACTGATCTTCGCAGATGCGTAGGGGATGACGGCGGTGGCCATGACGCACATGGCGGCGATGGCCGCAAAGGTCGTCGCTTCCCTTGAAACCGGCAGGTTGCCCTGCTCGATCGCATCAGAGATGCGCTTCTCCGTCGGGTCTTCTGTTTTGTCGCCGTTTTCCGGTGTCTCTGCCACCAATCCCGCCTAGGCTCAGGCTGCAAGCTCAGAGAGATTGACCTCCCCTCGCTCGTTCATGCTGAGCACAAGATCGGCGATCTGTCGACGCGCCTTGGCAACATCCTTGGGGTTAACCGAGGAATCCCCCGCGAGTTCCTGCTCAACCATGCGCCGGGCACGCGCACCGAGCGAGGACAGGACAGACTCGGTAATGGTGGGGGATGCACCGCGCAGGGCCATGACGAGATGGTCCGCGGAGACCTTTTCGAAGAGCAGGAGCCGTGCGCGGCTGGGAAGCCGAACAACATCCTCGAAGGAAAACAGCATGCTGCGCAGCGTTTCTGCCGACTGTGGCCGCGATTCGCCAATCTTGGCAAGAATTCCGTCGGCCTGCTCCTTGTCGAGTTTGTTGATGATTTCCGCCAGCCGGGAATGGGCCTTGGTCCCCGACGTATCCTCAGCATTGCCAAGAAGGTCCTCGAGCAGAATCTCCTCAAGGAATCGC
>CAISZN010000509.1 GCA_903889985.1 uncultured Hyphomicrobiales bacterium
CCCTCTCCCGCGGGCGGGAGAGGGAACTCGCCCCGAGCCGCTGCGCAAATGCCACAGTCTCCCGTTAGGTGAGCTCCCGGCTGCCATTCCCCACGCGCAAGGCGGCCATGCCATAAAACGGGCGCAGTGTTCGTTCCTCTTTAACCGTGAACATGGTACTGCCTCGGCCAACGGTGCAGCCTTTGCGGCTGTCCGGTTTCCTGGAATTCCGGGGCAGACCTCAGGATCGGACCGCGAGCAGGTGCCTGAATGGGCACATCGCAGTAATCGGATTGGAGCGACACGTGACGCAGAACAGCCATATCTCCCGCCGCATGTTCAGCTATGGACTGGCTGCTGGTGGGTTCGGACTGGCGCTGGGTGGCCGCTCGGCACTCGCGGCTCCCTCGGACATGGGCTTCGGCCAGGCCGAGTGGGAGCAGAAATACGACACCGCGGAGAGCCTGCGCGTTCCACGCGCCACGACCCCGCTGCTCTCCTCCCAGACGGTTGCCGCGACGGAAGCCGCCATTCAGCAGTACCGGGATATTGCAGCGCGTGGCGGCTGGCAGCCGGTCCCCAATCAGACCATGAAGGTCGGCACCAAGGGCAACGCCGTCGTGGCCCTGCGCCGCCGCCTGATTGTTACCGGGGATCTTGATGAGGCAGGCGGCTTGTCGCCAGTCTTCGATTCCTACGTCCAGGCCTCGGTGATCCGCTTTCAGGCCCGCCACGGCATCACGCCCAATGGCGTAGTGGCCCAGCAGACGCTGGCGGCTCTCAACGTCACGGTCGCCGACCGGGTGCGCCAGCTCGAGACCAATCTCGTTCGTCTGCGCAGCTTCTCCGGCAATCTCGGCAACCGCTACATCACCATGAACATTCCTGCCGCTGCGGTGGAGACCGTCGAGGGTGGGGTGATCTTCAGCCATCATGCCGCAGGCGTCGGCAAGATCGACCGCCAGTCGCCGGTGATGCAGGCGAAGGTCGTCGAGGTCAATTTCAACCCCTTCTGGACCGTGCCCGCCTCGATCATCCGCAAGGATCTGATCCCGAAGATGCAGGCCGATCCCGGCTATCTTGCCGACAACAAGATCCGCGTCATCGACAAGGGCGGCAACGAGGTTTCCCCCCAGTCGATCAACTGGCACTCCATGGATGCGGTGAACTATCGCTTCCGCCAGGATCCGGGTGCTGACTTCAATTCCCTGGGCGTGGTGCGCGTCAACATTCCCAATCAGTACGGCGTCTATATGCACGACACGCCGGCCAAGGGCATCTTTGGCGACGACTTCCGCTTCGTCTCCTCGGGCTGCGTGCGCGTGCAGAACATCCGCGACTATGTGGCCTGGATCCTCAAGGATACACCCGGCTGGGATCGCGACCACATTGACGAGGCCATCCGCTCTGGCGCGCGTATCGATGCCCGCCCGGCAGCTCCGGTCCCTGTTTACTGGGTTTATATCACGGCCTGGGGCAGCGACGGCGTCGTGCAGTTCCGCGAGGATATCTATCAGCGTGACGGCTTTGGAGCCGGTGTTGCCTCCATTCAGGAGCGCGCTGCTGCTGCTGACCCGCATGCCCATGGCGATAACGCGCTGCTCGATCCCGAAGGGGATTGATCGGCGCGAGGGCAGGGCGGTTCCGGCCCGGTTGCCGGGTTTTGCACACATAAAACGCAATGGCTGGGTGATATCTTCGGATCACCCAGTTTCTGGCCGTAAATATTTGATTACGAGTTAGAATTTCAATTGGCAGCGGATGCGCCCACGTTAGCTGGGTCTTTGGAACGCCGCTGTGCAGAGTCCAATCATACTGACAGGCTATGGTCGTTCCGGACGGGCGCCGACACCCTCCAAAAGGTCCCGGAATTCTTCCAGTGGCTCCCGGACCAGCAGGACTTTCCCGGCCACCGTCAGGTAAGTTTCCTCCGCCATTTCATCGACATCTGACAGGCGCTGGATGGAACCGATCCGGACGATGTTCCTGAGGCCATCCTCATCGACAACCTCAATGAACCCAGATCCGACCCTCTGAATGGCCATTTGAAAGCTCCGCCCGGTTCTGGAACAAAGATAGAACGAAGGAGCGACTATGGCCAGCGTAAAATTAATAACATCTTAAAAAAACATCACAAGTTTCACCTTACATTGCTGCGCTTGCTAAGGTTGATCGCCCTCGCTCAATCAGGCCGAAAATGGCTGAACGGTGGGCGCCAACGGCAGCCTTGAAGACGAATTCGCTCGCCCTTTCTCTCGCAGCCGCTGCGGCAATCATTTCTGTTCCGGCTTCTGCCGCGAGCCGGAAGAGGGACATCATCAACAAGTCCGGCAACACCGTCACTTGCTCCTATGCTTCCAACAGCGGCACGGACTCGCGGGAAGAAGACATCCTCGGCCGGGGTACGCTCGACGGCAGCAAGGAAATCGAGATCAACTTCAGCGACGGCACGGGGGCTTGCAAGTTCGACTTCAAGGCCGTGTTCAGCGATGGGTCCTCGCGCGTTCGTGAGGGCATCGACGCCCGCGCTTCGAGCACCAACGCTGATCGTTGATGCGGCGTATGGAGCCCTTGTCGCGTGGCAGAATGTGCGACCCGACATTCTTCCGTGGTCTTTGAACTCAGTCGCGGCATCCCGGCCCCGTTCCCGGTTCTACTGGCGGGCCAGTGGACCGGACCGGTCCCCCAACTCGTCATCGCCCCGTCACACATATTCCCGTGTGTGCCCTTTAATCGGCACGGAGCGCATGCTAGATGCACCGCATTCGGGAGCGTCGGCATCCTTCGTCGCAGCCCTGCCTCTTTGACACAGAATGTGGGGTTTCAATGACCCAGACCTCCGCTGGGGCTGCCGGCAGCAGCACCCTTTCCAACAGCTTCTTCGGCGCGAATCTGGCCGCGGCTGATCCTGAAATCGCACGTGCCATCGAGCTGGAACTCGGTCGCCAGCGCGATGAGGTCGAGCTGATCGCGTCCGAAAACATCGTCTCCCGCGCTGTGCTCGAGGCCCAGGGCTCGGTGATGACGAACAAATATGCGGAGGGCTATCCGGGCCGCCGCTATTACGGTGGCTGCCAGTTCGTCGACATCGCCGAGCGCCTCGCCATCGAGCGCGTCACGCGCCTCTTCGGCTGCCGTTTCGCCAATGTGCAGCCCAACTCGGGCAGCCAGGCCAATCAGGCGGTGTTCCTCGCCCTGCTGAAGCCCGGCGATACCTTCATGGGACTCGATCTGGCCGCCGGTGGTCACCTGACCCACGGTTCGCCGGTCAATATGTCCGGACGCTGGTTCAAGCCGGTGAGCTATGGCGTGCGCCCGGAAGACCAGTGCCTCGATATGGATGCGGTGGAGCGTCTTGCCCGTGAGCACCGTCCCAAGCTCATCATCGCAGGCGGCTCGGCCTATGCCCGTCACTGGGACTTCGCCCGCTTCCGTCAGATAGCCGATGAGGTTGGCGCCTTCTTCCTTGTCGACATGGCCCATTTCGCCGGTCTCGTGGCGGGCGGTGCGCACCCATCGCCATTCCCGCACGCGCATGTGGTGACCTCGACGACCCACAAGACCCTGCGCGGCCCGCGCGGCGGCCTGATCCTGACGGACGATGAGGAGCTGTCGAAGAAGATCAATTCGGCGATCTTCCCCGGCCTGCAGGGTGGCCCGCTGATGCATGTGATCGCCGCCAAGGCCGTTGCCTTTGGCGAGGCGCTGCACCCCGAGTTCAAGGCCTATGCCCAGCAGATCGTGACCAACGCGCAGGCGCTGGCGGCCCGCATCAAGCTGGCCGGCTTCGACCTCGTGACCGGTGGGACGGACAACCACCTGATGCTGGTTGATCTGCGCTCGAAGAAGCTGACGGGCAAGGCTGCTGAGGCTGCTCTCGGTCGCGCGCATATCACCTGCAACAAGAACGGCGTTCCTTTCGATCCGGAAAAGCCCTTCGTGACGTCCGGCGTGCGCCTTGGCACTCCTGCGGCGACCTCGCGTGGCTTCGGCGTCGCCGAGTTTGAACTCGTGGGATCGCTGATCGCCGAAACGCTTGACGGCCTTGCTGCTCATGGCGAGGAAGGCAATGCTGCTGTCGAAGAGCGGGTGCGTGGCAAAGTCACTGAATTGACGAAGCGCTTCCCGATCTATTGAGTTTGGCTCCGGCCTGCCGGCTATCGCCGGCTGGCCTGTTTCGGGAGTTGACGCGATGCGCTGCCCCTATTGCGGGAGCCTCGACACGCAGGTGAAGGATTCACGGCCGACGGACGACGCCTCGTCGATCCGCCGCCGTCGCGTGTGTCCTGACTGCGGAGGTCGCTTCACGACCTTTGAGCGGGTGCAGCTGCGCGAACTCACTGTGCTGAAAAAGTCCGGCCGTCGCGTTGCTTTTGACCGCGACAAGTTGATGCGCTCCATCGAGATCGCCCTGCGCAAGCGGGCCGTCGATCCGGAACGTGTCGAGCGTATGGTCAACGGCATCGTGCGCCAGCTCGAAAGCCAGGGCGACAGCGAGATCACCACTGACCAGATTGGCGAACTCGTCATGGAGGGTCTGCGCTCCCTCGACGACATCGCCTATGTGCGCTTTGCCTCCGTCTATCGCAATTTCCGCGAGGCCAAGGAGTTCGGTGCGATCATCGACGAACTTGCAGGCGATGAGAGCGATCCCAAAGCTGAACCGAAGCCGAGGCGCACACCGCCCCCGGGAGGATCATGACCTCCCGGTTTGACAGTATTCCGGCGCCTGACTCGCAGACCGATGCTGCCTTCATGGCTGCGGCTGTTGCCATGGCGCTGCGTGGCCTTGGCGTGACGGCCCCCAATCCATCTGTTGGCTGTGTCATCGTCAAGGATGGCGTCATCGTCGGGCGGGGTCATACCCAGCCGGGTGGGCGTCCCCATGCGGAGACCGAGGCGCTGCGCGATGCTGGCGAGCTGGCGCGCGGGGCGACGCTCTATGTCAGTCTCGAACCCTGCAGCCATTACGGTGTGACGTCACCCTGCGCGGATGCCATCGTGAACGCCGGTCTCGCGCGCGTGGTCTCGGCGCTTGAAGATCCCGACAAGCGTGTCGCCGGCCGTGGCCATGCCAAGATTGTCGAAGCGGGGATCGCGCTGCGCACGGGCATCGGCGCGCGAGCCGCGCGGCGTGCAACGCTCGGCCACATCCTGCGCGTGACCGAGGGACGCCCCATGGTGACGCTGAAGCTTGCTGAAACCGCCGATGGCTATGCCGCCGGCGACGAGCATGACCAGCGTCTCGCCATTACGGGTCTCGCTGCCAATGGCCGCGTTCAGATCCTGCGCGCCATGCATGATGCGATCATGGTGGGCATCGGCACGGCCATTGCGGATGATCCGCTGCTCACCGTGCGCCTGCCGGGACTTGAGAACCGCAGGCCCCTGCGCGTCGTTCTCGATGCCAGGCTGCAACTTCCCCTGCGCTCGCGCCTCGTCAGCACGGCTACTGACTGGAAAACGCTGGTCATCGCGGGGGAGGGCGCCTCACAGGAGGCTGAGCAGAAGCTTATTGCCCACGGAGTCCAGGTGGCTCGTGTAGCGACTGATGAGCGCGGGCAAGTTGATCTGCTCGAAGCCCTGAAAGTGCTTGGATCGCGCGGCGTGACCCGCGTGTTCAGCGAGGGCGGCCCTCGGATTGCGGCTTCGCTGATCGGGCGCAATCTGGCCGATGAGGTGGTGATCTTTACGAGCCCCAAGCCCTTCGGCCGGTCGGGCGTCGAGGCGCTTGATGCCGCCTCCCGTGCAAAGCTCATCCAGCCGGATCATTTCCGCGTACTGTCCGAGGGGCATGCGGGCGTCGACCGCTACCGCCATTTCGAAAGGGTGCGTTGATGTTCACGGGTCTCGTTTCCGACGTGGGTCGCATTCTCTCCATCGAGGACCGGGGCGAGCTGAAGCGGATCCGCATCGCGACCTCCTATGACCCCAAGGGCATCGAGCTTGGTGCCTCCATTGCCTGCTGCGGCCCCTGTCTGACGGCGGTGGAGACCGGCACCCACGCTGGCCAGAACTGGTTCGAGGTGGATGCAGCAGCGGAGACCCTGGCGCGCACGACCGTCGGCACGTGGCGCGCGGGCACGCGCATCAATCTGGAGCGCTCGCTGCGCATCGGCGACGAAATGGGTGGCCACATCGTCACCGGCCATGTGGATGGCATTGCCACCATCATCGCGCGCAAGGATTTCGATGGCATGGCGCGCTTCGACATCCGCGCGCCCCATCAGATCGCAAAGTTCATTGCCGAGAAGGGATCTGTCTCGCTGGATGGCACCTCATTGACGGTGAACAGCGTCGAGGGTGATGATTTCTCAATCCTGCTCATCCCGCATACGCTGGCGGTGACCACATGGGGCGATCGCAAGCAGGGCGACCCGCTCAACATCGAGGTCGACCTGATGGCGCGCTACGCAGCGCGGTTGATGGAAGCGAAGTGACCCTTTCACCCTCCCCGCAAGGGGGAGGGTTGGAGCCCCACTTAGTTACAGGGCTTCTGCGGCAGCAGCTCGAACTTGCTCATTTCGCCGCTGAGTACATAGTTTCCGTAGTCGATGCGCAGCTTGCCTGAGACGCCATTCTCATAGAGATCGAAGTTGAGAACATAGTTGGGCACGCCGTCCTTCTTGTCAGGATCAAAATAGCTGATCGACACCGGCCAGCGGGCCACGCTCTTCAGTGGTTCGGTCTCGGCGGCGACCTTTTCCGCAGGCGGTGCGGGGGCTTTCGTGCCAATGACTGTCAGCGTGTCAAAGATCTTCTGCCCCGTATCCGAGCCATCGAAGATGCGCAGCTCACTCGTGCGCTCGCCGCGGTTGGCGGCTGCAACGATCTCGAGGATCTGGGCCGTGGGGAAAATTGCGCCGGGCACCAGGTCCGTCTTCGCCTTCGTCGGCTTCGACAGGTCGACCGCAATCGCCCCGTCGGCGGACCGCCTTGCGCGTCCGTCAATGGAATCCACCACGCGTCCGTCGATGCTCGTGTCGGTCTGGTAACGGAAGGATGAGCCGTCGCCCTCCTCATAGGTGGATGAGCGCATGTCGGAGGTGCGCGTGGTGCCCTCGTCCAAGGACAGTTCGGTCAGCTGGCGGAAGGTCGTTGAATAGCCCTCGCAGACCGATCCGGTGAATTCGTAGACGATACGCCCGCGCGCTGCGACCGGGGCCGAATTGCCGCCGCTCTTGCCAAGCTTCAGGTCATAGACCGCCCGATGGGCCAGCAGGGGCACACCCGAGGCAAAGGCGCCGGTCGGGAGCAGCAACAGCGCAAGGGCGCTGCCGGAGAGAAGAAAGCGCGGCAAAAGGCTCGCCATGTCGGCAAAATCTCCTTGGGGCCAAAGTCCCGACCGCTATGGACGCGGTGCATGGCGAAAATACGATGCACGGGGCCTGATGCAATGCGGAAAATCGCCTCGCCCTACTCCAGTGCACCACGGGCGGGGAAAACCACGCCTCGGGCCAAGCGTCGGGTGAGGGGGACTGTTGGCCGGCGCCGGCCTGAGGACTAGGATTGCGGCATGACGGAGGGGCACATGGGCGCGGATGCAAAGGCACTGGAACTCGGGCTTGATCTGTCAGGTGCCGCGGCTCCCCTCGCCAACTACGTGCCCTTCGTGCGCAGTGGCAATCTGCTGATGATTTCCGGCCAGTTGCCCCTGTCTGGAGGAGCTGTGGCCCCGGCTCACAAGGGCAAACTTGGTCGGGAGGTATCGGCAGAGCAGGGCACAGCCGCTGCGAGGCTCTCCGCGGTCAATGTGCTTGCGCAGGTGCGGGCGGCTCTGGGCTCGCTGGACCAGGTGCGCCGGGTTGTGAGGCTGGGCGGCTTCATCAATGCGGCGCCGGGCTTTACAGCGCTCGCGCCGGCCATGAATGGCGCCTCCGATCTCATGGTCGAGGTCTTTGGCGATGCGGGCCGCCATGCGCGCACCACTGTCGGCGTTGCCGAACTTCCGATGGATGCCGTCATCGAGGTTGAGGCCATGTTCGAGGTGAACGGGTGAGCCTCGCGCCTGCATGGCTGACAGCGCGACCCATTGCCCATCGCGGCCTGCATGATGCTTCGCACGGCGTGATCGAGAACACGGTGTCGGCTGCGCGTGCAGCGGTCGAGCGCGGCTATGGCATCGAATGCGATGTGCAGCTGAGCCGCGATGGCGAGGCTGTCATCTTTCATGATTTTACGCTCGAACGCCTGACGCAGGGGCAGGGGCGCGTCGATGATCTGTCCGTTACGCAACTGCGCAAACTCAAGATGCGCGGTTGCGATGATCGCATCACAACGCTCGCCGATTTCTGCGCGATGGTGAATGGGCACGTGCCGATCACGGTGGAGATCAAGAGCCGGTTCAATGCTGATCCGCGATTGGCGGAGCGTGTTGCGAGTGTGGTTGCTGATTACGCCGGGCCTATCTGTATCGAAAGTTTTGATCCCTTCGTGATCGCGCATCTGCGCACCCATCGACAAGGCCTGCGCATCGCGCATGTGCCGTTGGGCATGATCGCGCAGGCCCATTACGACGATCTGGAAGACGAATGGGCGCATCTGTCCATCGACGCGCGACGGAGCCTCGCGGAGTTTCTGCATTACGAGGCGACGCAGCCGCAGTTCCTGTCGTTTGGCGTCAGGGATCTGCCACATGCCGTTGCACATCTTTGCCGGAGAGGGCTCGGCATTCCCGTCACCATCTGGACGGTGCGCACCGCAGCGGATCGCGAGCTTGCCCTGACATGGGGCGACCAGATCGTCTTTGAGGGCTCTGGGATTTTATGAGCTAAACTGCCCAAAACCCGTCACCGCGTTACCAAACGGGCCATAGCGCCTGCATCGAGCGTAAAAGATGGTTAATCCCGCGTCTGCCAACCGGGGGATTCATCATGCGTGATCTTCTTCAACAGATTCGTTCTGCCAAAACCGACAATGCCGAGACGCCTGAAGCCTCAGCCGAGGCAGCACTCTGGCGGGTGATGCTGCGTCATCCCCAGGCTGTCTCATCTTTCCAGCGCCGCTGTCCCATGGGGCCCTTCGTGGCGCCCTTTCTCTCCCAAGGTTATCGGATCATCATCGAGATCCTGCCGACAGAAGCCATGAGCGAGCAGCAGGCCCGCCGTGCTGCCTATCGGCTTGCATACCTTGAAACACAGGGTTTCCGTGTGATGCGCTTCAACAGCGACGAGGTCCTGGCGGATCCGCAGGGCATCCTGGACATGATCGTCAGTTCGCTGCGCTCCAACCTGGCCGCCTGATCCGATCCAGCCGTGCCGCGCGCTGGTGACGGCGCTGCCATGCGTGTGAGCCGGTTGCCTAAGCCCGCGTCGTCCGGCAGTTTCCGCCACGCGGAAGGATGCCGGATGACTGAGGTGATGGTTGATCCGCTCGGCGGCAAGAGCCGGGCGACATGGTTCTGGGATGGCGCGCGACAGGCCAGTGGGACACCCATGCTTGTGGTGGCTGCAAGCCTGATTGGCGTCGGCGGCCTCGCCCGCGATGCGGGCTTTCCTGTCGAGGTCGCCATGGCCTCGACCCTGCTGATCTGGGCCGGGCCTGCTCAGGTTCTCTATTTCGGCGCGGTGATTGCCAAGATGCCTTGGCCGCTGATCGCGGTTTCAATCTCCCTGTCTTCCGTCCGCTTCCTGCCCATGTGCGTCTCGCTGCTGCCCATGCTGCGGGGGCGTGGCACGCGTGTCTGGACGCTTGTGCTGGCGGCCCATTGCATCGCCGTCACCGTCTGGGCCGAGAGCATGCGGCGAATCCCGGCTGTCCCGCGTGAGGCGCGGATGAGTTTCTTCTTTGGCTTCGCGGCGACCTGTATTGGCGGCACGACGCTCTCGACCGGGCTCGGCTTCGTGCTCATTGGCGAATTGCCCGTGCCCTTTGCTGCAGGCCTGCTGTTTCTGACGCCGATCTATTTCGTGGCGACCCTGTCGCGAAACATCCGCAAGCCGATTGATGCGCTCTCGCTGGTCTTCGGCCTCGGCCTTGGGCCGCTTATGACCTATGCCCCGGAAGGGTTCGACCTCCTGCTGCTGGGGCTTTCAGCGGGGACGCTTGCCTATCTTGGGCACAAGCTCATCGCGCGGCGGAGGATCGCATGAGTGGGGCTCTCGATCATGGGGTGTGGCCCTGGTTCGTGCTGATCGTCTTCGGCTTTCTGCCGAGCGAGATCTGGCGCCTCATGTCGGTCTTCTTCGCCCGCGGCCTTGATGAAAGCTCCGAATGGGTGGTCTGGGTGCGCGCGGTCGCCACGGCCTTGCTGGCGGGTGTGGTGGCCAAGCTCCTGCTTTCCCCCAACGGAGCGCTGGCGGCGATCCCGCTCTGGGCACGGCTGGGCGCCATGGCGCTGGGGATGAGCGCCTTTTTCCTTGCCGGACGCAGGAGCATCCTGGTGGCCATCGTCGTGGCAGAGGCGGTGCTCGTGGCGAGCGGCTATTGGGCGGTGTGACCGCGGCGCGCTCGCCCACGCGTGACGCCGCCTGGAATGAGTGGCTCGAGGCTTCCGCACCCTTCTCCCCGCTTGCGGGGAGAAGGTCAGGATGAGGGGCGACCGGGTCGCTTCAACGTCAAAGAACAGAGCCCGCGGCTCAGGCCCTCACCCCAACCCTCTCCCGCAAGCGGGAGAGGGAGTGACAGATGGCTCACGCAAGCACAGCGCTGATCTTCTTCGCGTTCGCTGCCAGCACTTCGGGCTTCTCCATCTGGCCCGTATGGGGACGCAGTGCCACACCCTCAAAACGTGGCAGGATGTGGAAGTGGATGTGGAAGACGACCTGTCCGCCAGCGCTCTCGTTGAACTGCTGGATCGTCAGTCCTTCCGCGCCCGTGGCGGCTTTCACGGCGGCAGCAACCTTCTGCACCCGCTGCATGTAGGGGCCAAGCGCATCCGCAGGCATGTCGAGCAGGCCGCGGGCCGGCACCTTTGGAATCACCAGCACATGGCTGTCCACGCGCGGCATGATGTCCATGAAGGCGAGGGCAACGTCATCCTCATAGACCTTGTGGCAGGGCATCTCGCCGCGCAGGATCTTGGCGAAGATATTATTGGGATCGTAGCTCGCAGTCATGTCACAGGTCTCCGGCGGTCATACGCAGGTGCCAAAATCCTGACCGCTGTGCAAGCTCTGCCTGTCAGCGGAAATAGTCGTCATAGATCTTCGTCCAGCCCGCGAGTTCGCTCTGAAGCTGGTTCGGCGTCAGATAGATCGCGCGGAAATGGCCGATGTCCGGCCGCAGGTCCTGCTCGAGCGGCGGCACGCGGGGCGAGACGGGCAATTCCCCGGAGTCGGCCATGATCTTCTGGCCTTCGTCCGACACGATGAATTCGAACAGCAGCTTTCCCGCATTGGGGTGGGGTGCACCCTTGGTCAAGGACATGGGCAGCACAACAGCCAGTGCGGGTTCCAGCTTCAGCCAGTCGACCGGTGCGCCGCGCTTCCTGCTGATGGGCGCGTGGTTGTTGAAGATATTCAGACCGACCAGATATTCGCCCGCGATCACCTGATCGAGCACTTGCCGCGCATTACCCTTGATGGAGGCAATGTTCTGCTTCGAGAGTTCCTTGAACAGGGCCCGTGCCCGTTCCTCGCCGCGCTCCATCACCACGAGGCCGACGAAGCCCTGTCCAGATGAACTGGAGGGCGTGCCATTCCATGCGAGGCGGCCCTTGTACTGGGGTGCCAGCAGGTCCTCCCAGCTTTTCGGCTCCTGACCCTTGGCGATGAGCTCTGTGTTGTAGCCGGGCGTCAGCACATATTCATTGGAGGCGACCCAGTAGCCTTCGGGATCCACATAGCGCGCTGGAAAATCGACCTGCGGTATCCATTTCTCGACAAGATCCTGCGAGCGCAGGATCACCGTCGTCGTGGTGCCATCGACAAGATCGGCCTGCATGCGTCCGGCGCGAGCCTCGTTGATGACACGCAGGCTGAGTTCCGAGGTATTGGCACGGGAATAGACGACCTTGATTCCATATCGGGCTTCAAAAGCCGCAGCTGCGGGGCGGATGAACTGGTCGACGATGCCCGTCGAATACCAGGTCACCGTGCCTTCCTTCTTCGCGGCGGCAATCAGCGCCGCATCGGCCGCCAGGGCTGGCGAGGCCGCCGCACAGGCGAGGACAACGGCGAGCAAGAAGCCCGGTTTGCGGGTCATGGCATCCTCCCAGATCTTTGACCGGAGGGTGCGATCAAAAGGACGAGAACTCAAGCCCCGGGATCAGGGGCTGATCTCGCCTTTCCGGAAAGGCGTGTGCTCCGCGTAGGCGTCGATGAGCTGCTCCATCTCGACCCGCTCCTGACGCAGGAACTCCGCCACCGCCCGCTTCAGGCGCGGGTCCGCAATGTCATGGGCGGAATAGGTGGGCACGGGCTCATAGCCGCGCAGCAGCTTGTGCTCGCCCTGCGCACCCGCCTCGACCCGGGAGAGGCCGCGCGACAGGGCGAAGTCGATCGCCTGATAATAGCAGACCTCGAAATGCAGGAAGGGATGCTCTTCGATGCAGCCCCAGTTGCGCCCATAGAGCGCATCATCGCCGATGAGGTTCAGCGCGCCCGCGATATAGCGACCGTTGCGCTTTGCCATGACGAGCAGCACGCGATCGGCCAGCGTCTCGTTGAGCATGGAAAAGAACGTGCGCGTCAGATAGGGCTGCCCCCACTTGCGCGAACCTGTGTCGATGTAGAAGGCGAAGAAGGCATCCCAATGCTCTTCGCGCAGGTCCTTGCCGGTCACCCATTCAATCGTGATGCCGTCGGGGAGCGCTTCCTTGCGCTCGCGCCGCACCACCTTGCGCTTGCGCGAGGCCAGCGTTGCGAGAAAATCCTCGAAGGTCGTGTAGCCGCGATTGAAGAAGTGGAACTGCTTGTTGGTACGCTGCAGATAGCCCTGTCCGCCCAGCGTTTCCCATTCATGCTTCTGAAGAAAGGTGATGTGGGTCGATGAGGCTTTCGCACTGTCGCGCAGGCCGCGCAGACCCGCGATCAGTGCCGCGCGTGCATCCGCAGCTCGTTCACTTCGTGCGACCAGCAATCGGCGGCCCGGCGCAGGCGTGAAGGGCACGCAGACCTGCAGCTTGGGATAATAGCGCCCACCCGCGCGCTCATAGGCATCCGCCCAGCCATGGTCGAAGACATATTCCCCCTGCGAATGGGACTTGAGCCAGCAGGGCGCAGCCGCAAGCAGCCGTCCATCCGCATCCTCGACCAGCACATGCGCGCCGCCCCAGCCCGTGCGCGGCACAGCGGAACCAGAAGCCTCGCAGGCATTCAGGAAGGCATGGGTGACGAAGGGATTGAAGCGCTCCTTCTGGTCCTCTTCAGGCGCATCGAAGGCCTGTCCCTCAGACAGGGGCGGATTGGCGCAGGCATCCCACTGCACCGGATCGACCTCGGCGAGGGTGCGGGCAATGCGGATTTTCAGGTCTGAGGCCATGGAACGGTTTCTGGAGACGACACGCCTAACCTAAAGCCTGCACAGGGGCTTTCAAGTGCGCCCAAGATGGGCAGGCATCTGGTGGCATGCTCAGGCCGTGGTAAACTGCCGCATCATTTGAGGCTATTTCCATGGGACTTGGCACCTTTGAAGCCTTCCTGAAGAAGATGCACGAGCTTGAGCCAGCCGCCGCGCCGGATCCTTCGCAGCAGGCCTCTGCCTGTGCGCCCGTCATCATTGCCATCGCGCGGTCGCTGGCCCAGCAGGGCAACAGCATGCCGCTGACAATGGCGCTCACAAAGACCGGCTTTTCGCGTGCGACATTCCTCTCTGCCATGATCGAGGGGCAGAAGGCCGGCCTCTTTGCCATCGACCCCATGCCGGAGCCCAAGCTTGTTTTGACGCCCACCGGGATCCCATTTGCCGAAGTCTGATTTCTTGACTGCCTGATTGAATTCATTTGGGCCGGAGTGGCTCCATGTTCTTTTCGTATGTTTTTGTGCTGCTGATTGGCTGCTTCGTCGGTGTTATCGAGATCGCGTCCCGACATACCGATTATCGTTTCGCGGCTGTCCGGTCCGGGCCGGGAATGGTCTATGTTTTGACCAATGGAATTGTCTCCATCCTCGCCCTCGCGCTGATCGAATATACGACACCTGCCTGGCTGGGTTTTCATGCAGACAAACCAGAAGTGGCTCACGGCGATACCCTTCTCTGCGTGCTGACCGCTGGGCTTGGGGCGGGGACCTTTCTGCGCTCATCCATTTTCAAGCTTCAGGCAGGCGATAAGGAAATCTCTGTGGGTCCCGCTCTGATCATCGAGCAGCTTTTGTCGATCATCGATGAACTCGTCGATCGCTGCATCGGGGAGATGCGGCTAGGCGACGTCTCCAGAATCATGGCGCCGGTTAGCTTCGAGCGGGCGCGCACCAATCTTCCGACCCTTTGCTTCGCCGGCCTCAAGCGTTTGCCGAAGGAGCGACAAGAGCAGCTTGCAGCACAGATTCAGGCTTTGAACGCAGCTGACCAATTAGATGAGCAGGTGAAGAAGGAGAGCCTTGGGCTGACGCTCATCACGGTGACTGGAAAGCAGGTGCTTGAACGGGCTGTGACACAACTCGGCAGCATCATTGCACTGCCGAAGCCGTAATTCACGCAAACGACCCCGATGCCGTGCGATAGCGGCGAAACAGGCGCGAGGCGACAATCCCGGTGAGGGCGAGGATCGCTCCATTCACCACCAGCACGCCGCGTCCAAAGGAATGCAGCATCACACCGACGAAGATCGGCCCGATTGCCTGCCCCAGAAAGAACGAGAAGGAGTGCATGGAGAAAGAGGAGGCGCGGGCACTTGGCGCCAGCTCCGCCACCTCTGCCTGCACGGAATTGTGCAGCATGATGAAGCCCAGCCCGCTGACCGCGAAGAGGCAGGCCTGCAGGCCCCAGGGCAGGCCCATGGCCACGCCGATCAGTCCGCTCGCAGCCATCACGCCACCAGCCGCCATCATGGTGGCCCGGCGCATCAGCCGCAGGGTGATGTGCAGGCTCAGCGAATAGCAGATGCCGCCGATGCCGAAGGCGCCGAGCACGAAGCCGGCTTCCTTCGGCCCGCCCAGACCTGCTGTCTCCAGAAGCTCGCCGATGTACGGCGTGACGCCATAAAAGACGACGCCTTCCATGAAGACCGTGCCGAAGCACAAATAGGATTTCGGATTGGCGAACACGCGGCCGTAGCCATTGACCGCGTCAGAGAGGCGAATATGCGTCCCTGCCTTCGCCCGCGTCTCGCGCAGCAGGATGGTGGCGCCCACGGCTGCGGTGAAGGCAAAGCTGGCGACGAAAAGCAGGAAGCTGCGCCAGCCGATCGTCACCGCCATGAAGCCTGCGATGCTGGCGCCAAAGACCATGCCCGTGAGGCCAGCCATCAGGAAGCGCCCGATTGCCAGTTGCCGTCGCGCCGGTTCAAAGCGGTCGCCGATCATCGCCATGGTCACAGGCATGATGCCTCCCGCCGCGATGCCGCCAACGAGCCTGAAGGTGAGCAGGGACGAAAAATTCGGCGCGAAATAACAGCCCAGCAGGCAGAGGGTCAGCAGCCAGAGGCAGACCCGCAGGACGAGCGACTTGCCGTAGAAA
>CAISZN010000510.1 GCA_903889985.1 uncultured Hyphomicrobiales bacterium
AGGGCAAGAAGCTGCTCGTGGCAGCTGCGGGTCGGCCCGAGGGGTTCTGAGCGCTTTGGACCGCGGGCCTCCGGCCCGCACTGCTTCTGCAGGCTGCGAATCTGCTACCTTGTAGGGCGCGGCAAGAGCCGCGCGGTCCATTTTGCGAAAGCTGCAACGTCCCATGTCCGTCCGCCGTCTCGACCCCATCCTCATCGACCGCATCGCGGCGGGCGAGGTGGTGGAGCGTCCGGCGTCGGCCGTGAAGGAACTCGTCGAGAATTCACTCGATGCGGGAGCAAGCCGCGTCGAAGTGGCCATTGAGGCCGGTGGGCGCCATCTCATCCGCGTCAGCGACGATGGCATCGGCATGAGCGCCGAAGACCTCGCACTGTGTGTCGAACGCCACGCCACATCCAAGATCCCCGACGGCGACCTCTCGCGCATCGACACGCTGGGCTTTCGCGGTGAAGCGCTGCCCTCTATCGGCTCTGTGTCGCGGCTCGAAATCCACACGCGCAGCCGCAGCGAAGCCCATGGCCATATGATCCGCGTCGACGAGGGGCGCAAGCATCCGGTGACGCCGGCCGGCCATCCGCAGGGCACGCGCATTGAAGTGCGCGACCTCTTTGCCGCCACACCCGCCCGCCTGAAGTTTCTGAAGACCGACCGGACGGAGGCGCAATCCGTCGCCGACGTTGTGAAGCGGCTTGCCATGGCGCACCCGCAGGTGCGTTTCGCGCTCTCCGGCGACCATGTCACGCCCTTCGACTGGGCCGCCTGCCCGCAAGGCCCAGAGGGCCTGCTGGCGCGGCTCTCACAGGTGCTGGGCAAGGATTTTCGCGACAACTCCCTGCATGTATTGGCGGAGCGGGAGACCCTTGCGCTTGAAGGCTACATAGGCCTGCCGACCTTCCATCGCGCCAATGCGCAGGCGCAGTATTTCTATGTCAACGGCAGGCCCGTGCGTGACAAGCAGCTCTATGGTGCCGTGCGCGCAGCCTATATGGATTACCTGCCATCCGACCGGCATCCCTCGCTGGTGCTTTTCATCAGCTGCGATCCGCGCGAAGTGGATGTGAACGTGCATCCTGCCAAGGCAGAGGTGCGCTTCCGTGATGCCGGTCTCGTGCGCGGTCTGGTTGTGGGCGCTTTGAAGCAGCGCCTTGCTGAGGCCATGCACCGTGCCTCGACGACGGGCGGCGCGCGCACCCTCGACACATTGATGCGCCGGGCATCGCCCTATTCGCCGCAAACTTCCGCCAACTGGGACTGGCGGCAATCACCCGCTGCGCCATCACCGGCCACGCAGGGTTTCTCTGATGGTGCACAGGCGAGTTTTTCGCATGCACCCGCCGCCGACATGCGCGCACAGGCGCAACCTGCGCCAGTTGATCATCTCGAAGCGCCGCTGGGCGCTGCGCGCGCGCAATTACACGACACCTATATCATCGCGCAGACCCGCGATGGCTTCGTGCTGGTGGACCAGCACGCCGCGCACGAACGGCTTGTCTATGAGAAGCTCAAGCGCCAGAGGGCCGAAAGCGACATAGCTCGCCAGCTTCAGCTCATCCCGATCATCGTGGACCTTGATGGGGATTCTGTCGGACGACTGGTGGAAGCAGCAGAGCTGCTCGGCTCCCTCGGTCTTGCGCTTGAACCCTTCGGGCCGGGGGCTGTCGCTGTGAGCGAAGTGCCGGCGCTTCTGAAGAGCGGCGACATAGCGCAGCTTGTGCGCGATGTGGCTGATACCCTGGCCGAGGATGGCGCCGCCATTCCGCTCGAACGTCGGCTCGATCATGTGCTGGCGACCATGGCCTGCCATCACTCCGTGCGGGCAGGACGCCGGCTCACGGGCGAAGAAATGAATGCGCTCCTGCGCGAGATGGAAGCAACGCCGGGCTCCGGCCAATGCAACCACGGACGGCCAACCTATGTTGAGCTGAAACTCTCCGACGTGGAACGCCTGTTCGGCCGGCGCTGATCATTTGCTCGCGCTTTTGGCCTTGCCATCCTCGATATATTTTTCAAAGAAGCTGACAATCTTGGGATTAGGCGCAACCTTTTCCCGATAGAGCGCCGCCGCGGCATCGCTGGTGTCATATTCAGGCACGAATTTCATGGTCGTCATGGCATCCCCGCGGAACTCTTCATCCCTGACCATCTCCTCGAGCCCCTTCTGCACGTCGGCCACGGCCTCCCGTGGCGTGCCCGGCGGCATGACGATGATGCGCTCATAGCCGCGCGCCACCGTGTTCATGGTGTCGAAGGCATCCCACAGAAAGCCATCCGGCGCCTTGCCCTTCACATGTTTGAAGTAGTCGAAGAAATTCGTCGCCTTGATGCCCTTGGCCTCATGAGGGCGTGATGCTTTCGATTCATTCACATGGTCGAACCAGACCGGGATCACCTCGCCCTTGTCGACCATGGAAGGTTCCACAGCCGCGCGATAGGCGGGCATGGATTCCGACGTCATCTGGATCTCGTTGCGCTGGAGTGCGAGGCGAATGTCGGCTGCACCCGGATAGCCCGTGACATATTGATAGGGCAGGCCCAGCAGGTCGAGCTGCAGGCGCATGCGCAGGTCCTTGTCACTGTCGATGGCGAGCCCGCCGATCCAGAGGCTTCCCTTCTTCATGAGATCTTCGGGCTCCGCAAGACCGCCACCTGTGTCGCGCCGTGCATAGGTCATGCTGACGCCAGAGCCAGTGCCCGCGAAAGCGAATTTGGTGATGTCGGTCTTGAGACTCGGCACGTTCATGGAAGAGGCAGCCGCCACGCTCGAAAAGAACCCAAGGTTGAGCCCGTCATTTGCAGCCACCTGACCGATCCAGTTCGCCGCGACGATGCCGCCTGCACCCGTCATGATGCGCGGCACGATGGTGGGATTGCCGGGAATATGCTTGCCCAGATGGCGCGCCATAAGCCGCGCTTCGGTATCTGTCGGACCGCCCGCCGAAAGGTTGATGACGAGTGAGAGCTGCTTACCTTGGTAGAACGCGTGCTGCTGGGCCAGCGCTGAGCCGAGCGCCAGAAGGGTGAACGTACCCGACATGATCGCCTGCCTGATCATCATGGCTCCTCCCGACTCCACCATTTTCATTTTTGCGAAGCATGCCACAGAGGCTGCTCTGGTTCGATCATCAGAAAGGCGGATCCCTCGATCCGCCTTTCTCTCTTGATCAGTTCTTGAAAGCCCCGAAGCCGGGACGATAGCTCTTGTCGTCGAGGAACTGGTTCATGCCCTTCTGCATGCCCTTGTCCTTGTCGGTCGCCGTGAGCGCCGTGAGCTTGGCCGCAAGATATTGCTGGGCCTGGTCATGGGTCATGCCGCGCACGGTGCGAACGGCTTCCTTGGTGGCGCGCAGGACAGCGGGATTTTTGTCCAGCAGGACCTTGGCAATCTTCATGGTCTCCTCGCGCAACTGCGCGAGCGGCACGGAATAGTTCACGAGCTTGATTTCCGCAGCCTTCTTTCCATCGAAGGGAAGGCCGGTCATGGCGTAGAACATGGCATCACGATGATTAAGCAGCTCGGCAATGTTCCAGCTCACGATGCCACCGGGGATCACGCCCCAGTTCACTTCCGACAGGCCAAAGGTCGCTTCATCCGCAGCGATGGCGATGTCGACCGCGCAGACCTGCGTGAAGGCGCCGCCGAAGCAATAGCCATTGATCATGGCGATGGTGGGCTTGGGGAAATGCACCAGCTTGTGCCAGCGCCAGTTGTTGGAGGCCTGTTGCGCAGCAGCCTTCTTGACCGGGTCATTCTCGGTCTCACGGAAATAGAGCTTGATGTCCTGCCCGGCGGAGAAGGCCTCGCCCGCACCCGTGATGATGAGAACCTTGGTCTCTTCATCGAGGGCGAGTTCGCCCAGCGCCTCGTTCATCTCGAAGTGAAGCGTCGGGCTCATGGCATTGCGCTTCTCGGGACGATTGAGAATGAGCCAGGTGATGCCAGCGTCCTTCTCGATCTTGATGCACTCAAACTGCTTCGTCATGGTGTTTCTCCCTGTGGTTCAAGAAATGAGGCGCACGTCAACCGCGACAGCACCCTGCCCGGTTGCCCGCACGACGAGCGGATTGATCTCCGCTTCTTGCAGATGGGCTCTATGAGCCAGATAGAAAGTCGCAAAGGCCTGCGCCGCAGATTTCAAGGCCGCTACGTCGCAGGGTGGCGCTCCTCGAAAGCC
>CAISZN010000511.1 GCA_903889985.1 uncultured Hyphomicrobiales bacterium
ATGTCGCCGCCATGGATGCCATGCTGGCGCTCATGGGCATCGAAGAGCCCGTCCGGGTAGCCGAAGCGATGCAGCGATGCCGGGATGACCAGCATGGAATGGCGCACCCGCAGTTCCCGCGCAACGATATCGATGACCGCCGTGTTGCCGCCATGGGAATTGGCGATGACGAGCTTGCGGCAGCCGGCCCGCGCCACGCTCTCCCCCAGTTCGATCCAGACCCGGATCGCCGTCTCGGGCGTCATGGTCAGGGTGCCAGGATACTGGATGTGCTCCCGGGAGGTGCCGATCGACTGCATGGGCAGGATCAGGGCGCTGAGCCGCTCCGGCAGGCGCTCGGCCAGCCGCACGAGGAAGCCGCGCATGATCTCCGCGTCGGTGCCCACGGGCAGGTGAGGCCCATGCTGCTCCACCGCCGCCACCGGCAGGATGGCAATGGCCGAGGCCATGTCGCCGGACTGGAAGTCGGGCGCGGTCATCTCCGTCCAGAAGCGGGTCGTGAGCATGGGGGGAGGCTAGGAGGGCACCGGCCCGCCCGCAAGGCCTTCCGAGGGCCTGTGCACCGCTGCCTGCGCGCCAAAGATAGGGGACCCACGCGAGGTCCACCGCGGTGGCTTGCGCGTAGAGTTTCGGCGGGCCAAAAGGGAACCCTGTTCAACACCGGGGGCCCGCATCGGCCTGAAGGAGATCCCGTGAAACTGTCTGCCATCCTGAGCGCCCTCGCGGGCACCCTTCTCGCCCAGAGCGCCTTGGCCCTCGACAAGGTGACCTTCGCCACCAACTGGCTGGCGGAAGCCGAGCACGGCGGCTTCTATCAGGCCGTCGTGGACGGCACCTATGCCAAATATGGCCTTGAGGTGAAAATCCAGCAGGGTGGCCCGCAGGCCAACAACCGGCTGCTGCTGGCCACCGGCCGTATCGATTTCTACATGGGCGGCAACATGATCCAGGCCTTCACGGCGGTGGAACAGAATGTGCCGACGCTGGCCGTGTCCTCCCTGTTCCAGAAGGACCCGATCATCTTCATGTCCCATCCGGGAGAGGGTTTCGACAAGTTCGAGGACCTGCCCAAGGCGACCGCCTTTGTCGCCAAGGAAAACCTGGCCTCGGTCTATCAGTGGCTGAAGCTCGCCTATGGCTTCCGCGAGGACAAGGTGAAGCCCTATACCTTCAACCCGGCGCCCTTCATCGCTGACAAGAAATCGATCCAGCAGGGCTATGTGACGTCAGAACCCTTCGAGGTGGAGCGTCAGGGCAAGTTCAAGCCCAATGTCTTCCTGCTCGCCGACAACGGCTATGACTCCTACTCGACCACCATCGAGGCGCGCCGCGAGACGGTTGAGAAGAACCCCGATCTCGTGCAGCGCTTCGTCGACGCCTCGGCGATCGGCTGGTACAATTACATCTACGGCGACAACAAGGCTGCCAATGCCGCGATCCGCAAGGACAATCCTGACATCACCGATGAACAGATCGCCTTCTCCATCGCCAAGATGAAGGAATATGGCATCGTCGATTCCGGCGACAGCCTGAAGTCCGGCATCGGCGTCATGACCGATGAGCGCAACAAGGCCTTCTTCGACAAGATGGTGAAGTCCGGCGTCATCAAGGCCGACATCGATTATCGCAAGGCCTATGACCTTCGCTTCATCGGCAAGGGCGTGGGCCTCGACAAGCGGCCGAAGAACTGAATGGGCGCGCGGGGCAACATTGTCGCCCTGCAGGGCGTCGGCAAGGCTTTCCGCAACGGCACCCTCGCCCTGAAGGGCCTCGACCTCGAGGTTCGCGAGGGCGAGGTGCTGACGCTGCTTGGGCCCTCGGGCTGTGGCAAGTCGACGGCGCTGCGCATGATCGCGGGCCTCACGCAACCAAGCGAGGGCACCCTCGTGTGGGGCGAACGCCGACCCGAGATCGGCTTCGTCTTTCAGGAGCCCACGCTCATGCCCTGGGCCACGGTCTTCGACAATGTGTGGCTGCCCCTGCGGCTTGCCAACCTGTCGCGCCAGGAAGCGACCGCGAAGATCGAGGCCGCCCTCGACATGGTGGGCCTGTCAGGCTTTGCCAAAAGCTATCCGCGCGAATTGTCGGGCGGCATGCGCATGCGTGTCTCGATTGCGCGCGCCCTGGTGCTGCGCCCACCGCTGCTGCTGATGGATGAGCCCTTCGCGGCCCTCGACGAGATCACACGCTTCAAGCTCAACAACGACCTGTTGCGGCTGAAGGCGGAACTTGGGACGACGGTGGTCTTCGTAACCCATTCGGTTTTCGAAAGTGTCTATCTCTCGACCCGCATTGCCGTCTTTGCTGCACGGCCCGGCCGCATCGTCGATCTGTTCGACGTGGATGAGCCCCTGCCACGCGGCGAGGCGTTCCGTCTCACGCCTCACTATGCGGAACTTTGCCGCCGTGGCTCGCAAGCCCTGCAGGCAGCCTCGGGGGAGGCGCTGGCATGAGCCGCGAAAAGCTCCTCGAATGGCTGCTGCCGCTTCTGGTTTTTTGCGCTTTCATAGGCCTGTGGGAAGCCGTGGTGCGGTTTAACCAGATCCCGCCCTATGTGCTTCCCGCACCCTCGCTCATCGGCACGACGCTTGTGGCCGATTGGGACACCCTGTCAGGGTCTTTGCTGGTGACACTGACCATCACCTTCGAGGCCCTGCTTACGGCCGTGGCAGGCGGTGTGCTGCTCGCCATCCTCTTCGCGCAATCGAAATGGATCGAGCGATCCTTCTTTCCCTTTGCGGTGATCTTGCAGGTGACACCCATCGTTGCCATCGCGCCGCTGCTGCTTGTCTACCTTGAAGCGAATACGGCGGTGCTGGCCTGCGCCTTTCTTGTGGCCTTCTTCCCGATCCTGTCGAACACGGCGCTCGGCCTTGCATCGGCGGATCACAATCTGGTCGATCTGTTCCAGCTCTATGGCGCCTCGCGCTGGCGTCAGTTGATGCTGCTGCGGCTGCCTTCAGCGCTTCCCTATTTTCTTGGCGGCTTGCGCATCGCTGGCGGTCTAGCGCTGATCGGTGCCATCGTGGCGGAGATCACGGCAGGCTCGGCCGGTCAGGGTGCGGGCCTCGCCTTCCGCATCGTCGAGGCAGGATTCCGCCTCAACATTCCGCGCATGTTCGCGGCCCTTGTGCTGATCTCGCTGACTGGCATCCTGATCTTCCTCGCCCTCACCGCAGTCTCGCACCTGCTGCTGGGCCGCTGGCACGACAGCGAACGCGAGCGTGGCGGCTGATCAGGTGAGATAGCGCACGGCAGCGCCAAGCACCGCCATGACGAGCACGACGCGCACGAGTCCCCAGTGCAGGCCCATCACAAGCACGAATGCGAACGCGGAGAGGATCGCCGCCTTGCCGTCAAAGGTTGAAGCGACGAGCGTGGGCCAGCGCAGGGGCCCAGCAGCACCCCAGCCGCTCTCGCCAAACAGCAGGTGCAGGCCGAACCAGACCGCGAGATAGGACATCACGCCCACCACCACCGATGTGATCGCCGCAAGTGCTGCCGCAAGCCGCCTGTTGGAGCGCAGGCTCTCCATATGAGGAGCGCCTGCGAAGATCCAAAGGAAAGACGGCGCAAAGGTGCACCATGTGGTGATCAATGCACCGAGCGCGGCGGCTACCGGCTGCGAGAAGGGTGCTGGCGCGCGCCAGGCGGCAAGGAACCCCACATGCTGTGTGACGAGAATGGTTGGCCCCGGCGTCGTTTCCGCCAAGCCAAGACCATCAGCCATTTCAGCTGCAGAGAGCCAACCCTTCACACTCACCGCATCCTGAGCGAGCCAGGCGAGCAAGGCATAGGCGCCGCCGAAGGAAAGCATCGCGAGCTTGCTGAAGAAAAATCCAAGCGAGGTGAGGATGTGGTCAGGGCCCAGCGTGACGGCGAGGAGCGCCACAGGCGCCATCCACGCTGAACACCAGACATTGATTGCAAACAGCGTATCGCGAAAGCTTGCGCCGCCGGACTCGTAGGAGGTGCCAGCAGGAGCAAGCTTGAAGAGATCAGGCTTGAGGAAACCCGCCACGCCCGCGCCGATCACTACTGCCGGGAAGGGCGCATCGAAGAACATCAACAGAAGGAAGGCGAGAACTGCGATTCCGACCGGCAGCGAGCTCTTGAAGGCACGCTTGGCGATGCGCGCGATGGCATGGGCAACGATGGCGAGTACGGCCGTCTTGATGCCGAAGAAGAGCCCCGCCACGAGAGGCAGTTCATGCCCATAGACATAGAGAAAGCTAAGGCCGAGCATCAGCACGGCGCCGGGAATGACGAACATGAGTCCGGCAAAGAGGCCGCCGCGCACCCCATGCATCAGCCAGCCGATATAGGTGGCGAGTTGCTGGGCTTCCGGCCCCGGCAACAGGGTGCAGAAGTTCAGGGCATGGAGGAAGCGCGCTTCTTCGATCCATTTGCGCTCGTCCACCAGCATGCGATGCATCATGGCGATCTGGCCGGCCGCGCCGCCAAACGACGTGAAGCCGAGCATGGTCCAGACCTTTGCCGCCTCCCCAAAGGAGATGTCGGGCATGCCATTCCTGACCGCCCGTGAAACCCGCCCGGTGTCTGCCATGCGCCCCTCCGTCTAACGACAGAGGTAGAACGGCAAGGTTCCCGAACGCAAGGGGCAGACGATTTGATCCAGATCAGCGGGACCTTTCGGCAATCAGGGGAAACTTCGATCAGGAAACGCCCCATATGGAGGACGCCATGCCGCAAGCCCGTCGCGTCGGACATGCCACTTTCGAAACACCTGACCTCGAACGCGAGATCGACCATTGGGTCAATGTCGCAGGCCTCGTGCTGGCCGAGCGCGACGGCAAGCGCGCATATCTCGCCACCAAGGTCGGTCAGCTCGTCGTCGAGCTGCATGAGGGCGAACAAGCCCACTGCACAGGCTTGACCTTCGAGGTCTCTCCGAAGACCGATTTCAGCCAGCTGGCCAAGGATCTCGCGGCCGAGGGCGTCTCGAGCGCCCTCTCGAATGACATGGCGCCGGGAATGCCCCGCTCGCTGGTCTTCGACGATCCCAAGGGCACCCGCATCCAGCTCTTCTCCGAATGGGGATACCTTGGCGACCATCATCAGGTTGGCGGTGTCGGCCCCATGAAGCTTGGCCATGTCGCCTTCGTCACGCCCGACGTGCAGGGTGTCACCAAATTCTATGAGACGGTGCTGGGCTTCCGCGTCTCCGACTGGATCGGCGACTGGTTCTCCTTCATGCGCTGCGGGCCCGATCACCACACGGTGAACTTCGTGAAAGGCGAGAAGACCCATCTCGCGCATATCGCCTTCGAGGTGAAGGACATGGCTCAGATCGCCACGGCCTGCGACCTGCTGGGTGCCAAGAATATCCCGATCGAATGGGGTCCGGTGCGCCATGGCCCTGGCCATAATGTCTCGGTCTATCATCTCGATCCGGACAGGAACACGATCGAGTTCTACATCGAGCTCGACCAGATGAAGGACGAGGAACTGGGCTACTTCGAACCACGTCCCTGGCATCGTGACCTGCCCCAGCGCCCAAAGGTCTGGAGCAGCGACACATCGCAGATCTGGGGCATGAAGAAGCAGCGTTGACCTCTCCCGATTAAACGAAAGCGCCCGGCATCAACCGGGCGCTTTTGTTTTGGATGGAGCTTCGCAGATCAGACAGCGACTGAGTGACGCGCCGCCTGCTTGTCGAGATAGGCATCGAAGGCAGAGGCCGCGAGCCGGATGAAGGGGCGTCCCTCCAGTGTCACGCGCACAAGCCTGCCCTCGCGCGTCACGACGCCATCCCGTGCCAGATCGTCCAGCACCGCTGCGGCATCATCGAGCGCCCCGACATGAAACCCATGGCTTAAAGCGATGGAACCATAGTCGACCTCGAAGTCGCACATCAGCCGCTCAATCACAGAAGCACGCAGCACGTCGTCATCCGAGAAGGCCATGCTCTTGACCACCGGCAACACACTGGTCTCTACGGCCCGGCGCCAACCGGCGACATCGGGCGCATTCTGGATATAGCCCTGCGGCAGGCGGCCGATGGATGAGGGACCCAGCGGCAGCAGCGCGTCGGAGGCATCAACCGTATAGCCCTGGAAATTGCGATGCAGAGTTCCGCTGCGTGCAGCAATGGCCATGTCGTCATCGGCGCGGGCGAAATGATCGAGGCCAATCACCTCATAGCCTTCCTCGATCAGCACTTCCCGGGCCGCCTGCTCCTGGATCATGCGGGCAGCAGGCCCCGGCAGGGCGGAAGCATCAATGAGCCTCTGATGAACCTTGAACCAGGGCACATGAGCATAGCCGAAGATCGCGAGCCGTGACGGATTGAGCTTAGCTGCCAGATGCGCGGAGCGGCGCACATCCTCTTCGCTCTGCTCGGGAAGGCCATACATGAGGTCGATGTTGATTGCATGGATACCAACCCCGCGCAGCAGCTCGACTGTGCGCTGCACAACCTCATAGGGCTGAACACGTCCAAGGGCCCTTTGCACATGGGCATTGAAATCCTGCGCCCCAAGGCTCGCCCGGGTAATGCCGATTTCGGCGAGGCTTGCAACAAGCTCAGGCGTCACAGTGCGCGGGTCCAGCTCGATGGCGTGTTCGCGAATGACCGAGAGATCGAAATGGCTTCGAATCGCCGCCATGAGAAGGCGCAGACGGTCCGGTCCCAGCAGGCTCGGGGTTCCGCCACCCCAATGCAGGTGGGTGACCAGCCGAGCCGACGTGGAGGCGGCCAGCAGGGCGATGTCCTTCAACAGGGTCGCCGTGAAGGCATCGAGCGGCTCTTCGCGTCGCACAGCCTTGGTGTTGCATCCACAATAATTGCAGATCTCACGGCAGTAGGGCACGTGCAGATAGAGGGAAAGATGAGCATCATCCGGGAGTTCGGCGAGCCATCTGGCCGTGATCGAGGCATCCTCCACTGGCTTGAAGTGGGGGGCGGTTGGATAGCTCGTGTAACGCGGCACGGCGCGTTCGGCGAGCACGAGGGCGGGAGCGAGCTTGGACATGGCCCATTTATGCCGTCCCGGCCATACGGATACCTTGACCCGTATCAAGTTATTGCGCACGGAAGCGACGCTTTCC
>CAISZN010000512.1 GCA_903889985.1 uncultured Hyphomicrobiales bacterium
GAAGGGCAGGTCTCGATCGATCGGGGGACGACCATCGGCTATTTCAACCAGGATGTGGGTGAAATGTCGGGGCGCAGCGCCGTCGCCGAGGTCATGGAAGGCGCGGGTCCCGTCAGCGACGTGGCCGCAGAACTGCGCGCGCTCGAAGCGGCGATGGCAGACCCGGAGCAGATGGACAACCTGGACACCATCGTCGAGCGCTATGGCGAGGTGCAGGCGCGCTTCGAGGAGCTGGACGGCTATGCGCTCGATGGACGCGCCCGCGAGGTTCTCGACGGTCTGGGCTTCAGTCAGGAGATGATGGACGGCGATGTCGGCAATCTTTCAGGCGGCTGGAAAATGCGCGTGGCGCTGGCCCGCATTCTTCTCATGAAGCCCGATGTCATGCTGCTCGACGAACCGAGCAACCATCTCGATCTCGAGAGCCTCATCTGGCTTGAACAGTTTCTGCAGGGTTATGAAGGCGCCCTGATGATGACTTCCCATGATCGCGAGTTCATGAATCGCATCATCGGCAAGGTGGTCGAAATCGATGGCGGTACGCTGAACACCTATGCTGGCAATTATGAATTCTATGAGCAGCAGCGGGCCATGAACGAAAAGCAGCAGCAGGCGCAGTTCGAGCGCCAGCAGGCCATGCTCGCAAAGGAAATCAAGTTCATCGAGCGCTTCAAGGCGCGCGCTTCCCATGCGGCGCAGGTCCAGAGCCGCGTCAAGAAACTCGAAAAGATCGACCGCGTCGAGCCGCCGAAGCGCCGCCAGACGGTCCTGTTCGACTTCCCGACGGCGCCGCGCTCAGGCGACGACGTTGCCGTGCTCAAGGGAGTCAAGAAGGGCTATGGAAGTCGCATTATCTATGAAGGTCTCGACTTCTCCATCCGCCGCAAGGAGAGATGGTGCGTCATGGGCGTCAATGGCGCCGGCAAGTCGACGCTGCTGAAGCTCGTGACGGGCGCGTCAGAGCCCGACGAGGGCTCCGTGACCGTCGGCGGCAGCGTGAAGATGGGTTATTTCGCCCAGCACTCCATGGAACTGCTCGAGGGCGACATGACGATCTTCGAGTCGCTGGAGCATTCCTTTCCGCAGGCCGGGCAGGGTTCCCTGCGCACGCTTGCGGGCTGCTTCGGCTTTTCCGGAGACGATGTGGAGAAGCGCTGCCGGGTTCTGTCGGGCGGCGAGAAGGCGCGTCTCGTCATGGCCAAGATGCTCTATGATCCGCCAAACTTCCTCGTCCTCGACGAGCCGACGAACCATCTCGACATGGCCACGAAGGAAATGTTGATCAACGCCCTGTCCCAGTATGAAGGGACCATGCTGTTTGTCTCCCATGACCGGCATTTCCTGGCCGCCCTGTCCAACAGGCTGCTGGAAGTGACCCCTGAGGGAGCTCATAAATATGGCGGGGGCTATCTGGAATATGTGGCGCGCACCGGCCAGGAAGCGCCTGGGCTTCGCAGCTAGCTACCGGACGTCGCTGCTGGTGGAATGACGATGACCTTGAAAGCCCAGGGCCGTCCCTGCGCGAAGGCAGCCTTCCGGCTGACAGAAACCTCGAATGTTTGAGTCTGATCTATCGAAAAGGCTGCGGCTGACGTCAGGCAGTCGCTCGCCTCGGCGCGGCAGATCACAAGCAGCCCCCTTCGGCGGAGGCCCTCCCCGGTGACCCAAGGGGAGCGCCGGAAGGAAAATTCATTGAATTCCGAAGTGTCATCCCGTGAGCTGAATGTGACGGACAGGGACAGATCCCGGTCGCCCGAGACATATCTCAGCGGCGCTCCGGTTTTCTCCTTCCAGAGCTTGATGGCCGCTTCCGTGATCTCAAGCCGGGGCTCGGTGTAGGAGTCGCTTCCAAATCGAATGAAGAAGGATGGAAGCACCGGGCTCGCCAACAGGCAGACCGCGAGCATGGCCCCTGCGACCCTCCCGGCCAGCCAGTTCGCAGTGCCGATATCCGGACGGATATAGAGGATGAGGCACAGCGGAAGTGTTGCAAAAATAGGGACTCCAAAGGGCACCGCCAGCGCCGTATGTCCGATCGTACCGGCCACCAGCGTGAGCACGAAAGGAGCAAAAGCAATCACGGTCAGGAAAGATCGCCCATTCTCCAGGGCAATCATGCCGACTTCCGGACTCCTTCCTGATTGAAGACGCGCCCATATCAGCATGGCAACCGGGATCAGGAAAAAGGCAAAATTGGCAGCGATGAACGTGAAGTAGCTGTTGGAGATATGGCGGTCGGCAAGGTCAATTTTCGTGGAAAGATAGATCAGGGGCTGGAAGCCGTCCCTGATCAGCCACAGCACGTGCGGCAGGAAGACCGCGGCGGCCGTCAGCACGGCCACATAGGGAGCTGCCGACCGATAGTATTGTTGCCTTGCATGATGGGTCAGTGAGGCGACGAAGCATGTCGCGATCAGAACGAGGCCGAAGTACTTCGAAAGCATGGCGCAGCCCGCGAACAAGCCGCACAGCAGCGCATAGATGATCCGGTTGGTTTCAATCGAACGAATGAAGAAATAGATCGTCCAGGGCCAGATCGAGAGCAGGACAGTGTTGGCGTTGAACCTTTGTGCATTGAATTGATAGAAGGGCGTCAGCATGAGGAGAAGAACGCCCAGCAAGCGAATGCGCTGATTGCTGAACCTGCCCATGACAGCCCAGGCCCCAAGAAGGCCGAGGCCGCCGTTCAGCTCGCTCAGGACAAGGAAGCTCAGGTCGGTCTTCGGGAAGACAAGGAACCAGATTCCGCTGACCCAGGCCCAGAAGGGCGGATGCTTGTAATAACCGAAGATGAATTCACGCCCCCATGCATAGGCTTCAAGGCTGTCGATATGAAGCCCGTTGCCAGATGAGATGAAGGCAAAGAGGGCCCAGGCAATTCCGTAGAGCAGGACCAATGCGACAGGTATGAGCCAGCCATGCCCTTCCTCGATTGCCGA
>CAISZN010000513.1 GCA_903889985.1 uncultured Hyphomicrobiales bacterium
GAGCATGCGCGCCGTTTCCTTGCCACCGGGTGCGCAGAGGTTCAGGCGTGCTTCCTTTTTCTCGAAAATGGCATTGGCATAGTCGGCGCAATTGTAGCCGCACTGACCACAATCCTGCTGGGCCATGGCGGCCATGAGGCGGGGCGCTGGCGGCTTGCTGGCAGCCAATTGCATGCGATCAGCAATCGCCATGGCGGGATCATGCCAGGGCGCATCGTCGTTGCTGGCCAGATGACTGGAAG
This sequence comes from uncultured Hyphomicrobiales bacterium, assembly GCA_903889985.1. Taxonomy (GTDB): domain Bacteria; phylum Pseudomonadota; class Alphaproteobacteria; order Rhizobiales; family Beijerinckiaceae; genus Terripilifer. The sequence goes on from CAISZN010000513.1 coordinate 243, forward strand.
CAGCCGCTCCGAGACCGGCGGCCTCCGGGGCGCTGAGTGCGGTTGCACCCTGCGCCGGTGGGACAAGCGTTGCTGCGAAGAAGCCGGACAACCAGGCCCGCTGCTCTGGCGAGAAGGGCGCCGTTTCGGGGATGACGACCACGGGCGTGTGAATGGGCGCGGCGGTCATGCAGAAACCTCACTGGCAAGACGCTTCAGTGTGTCCGCGTCATGGCGACGGGTGAAGGACTGGAAGCTTTCCGATGGTGACAGGCGATGGGCCTGATAGGCGCGCAGCAGCGACTCGATCACCGCGGGCGCATCGTCCGCCTTCACATCCGACTGGAGCAGGGACCCGATGGCGCCCTCTGCGCCAAAGCCGCCACCGACATGGAGGTGATAACCCTCCACCTGATCGCCCTCGTCGTTCACCGTGACCTTCGCGCCGATCAGGCCAATGTCGCCGATATAGTGCTGTGCGCAGGAGTGATGGCAGCCAGTCAGATGGATGTTGATCGGTGCATCGAGGGACAGGTTCGCATCTAGATGGTCAGCGATCAGCAGTGCGTGCCCCTTGGTATCAGATGCGGCGAATTTGCAGCCCTTGTTGCCCGTGCAGGCAACGAGGCCGGCGCGGACGTGGGAGACTTCCGTCTGCAAGCCCGCGGTGTTGATTGCTGTGACGGCCTCAGCCACTTGCGCCTCGGGAACACCTGACAGGATGAGGTTCTGCCAGACGGTGAGGCGGATATCGCCATCACCGAACTGATGTGCGATCGCGGCCAGTGCGCGCATCTGGTCGCTGGTCACGCGGCCAAGCGGCGTCCAGACGCCGATCCAGTTCAGGCCCTGCTGCCTTTGCGGGTGAACGCCCAGATGCGCCATGCGGTCATGGGCCGGACGGGGTGCCACAAGGTCTGAGGCAGCGCGCGAGAGTTTTCGGCCGAGTTGCGTTTCGACGGCGTCGAGGAATTTCTCAAAGCCCCAGGCGTCGAGCACATATTTCAAGCGCGCACGCGTGCGGTTTGTGCGGTCGCCATGTTCGATGAAGACGCGCACGATGGCATCCGCCACGGCAATGGCGTCATGGGGCGCAACGACCACGCCCGTATCCCGCGCGAGATCCTTGTGCCCGGTGATGCCGCCCAGCGCGAGGCGATACCAGATGCCAGGTGCCACTGCGGCGCCTTCAAGAACCTCTACGGCTTGAAAGCCGATGTCGTTGGTGTCTTCCAGCGTGGGAATGACACCGCCACCATCAAAGGCCACGTTGAACTTGCGCGGCAGGCCATAAAGCGCGCGATCATTGAGGATATGGTGATGCCATGCCCGCGCGTGGGGGCGGGTGTCGATCAGCTCGACCGGATCAATGCCTGCGGTTGCAGATCCTGTGACATTGCGGATGTTGTCCGCGCCCGATCCGCGCGAGGTGATGCCGATGTCCGTCAGGGTCTCGATGACAGCCGGTGCATGTTCCGCGCGGATTTCGCGGATCTGCAGGTTTGCGCGCGTGGTGACATGGGCAAAGCCGCCAGCGAGCCTGTCGGCGATGTCGCCAACAGCCGCGAATTGCCAATGCTTCAGGATCCCGTTGGGAATCCGCATGCGGCACATGTAGCTGTCCTGCGCGGGCCCGACATAGAACAGCCCATGATAGCGCCAGCGGAAATTGTCGTCCGGCTTGGGGAATGTTCCCGATTCAGCCTGCGATTTGAAGCGCTCATAGGCGTCGAAGGGATGCTCGGTGCGCTTCCATTTCTCCTGGTCGGCCAGCTTCCCACCGGCTGATGTGACACGGTCCTGTGCTTCCAGATGGATTTTGTCGGGGCCTGCGTGGCTGGCGGGAGAGGAAGGTGCGGTCGCACCCACACCGCGGACGGCCTGCATGCCAGACATGAAGCCTTCGAGATAGCGCTTCTGCTCTGTCGTGAAGTCACCGGACATGGTCAGGCCGCCTTCTGCTCGGCGAGGGCTCGGCCGAAGATCAGGTCCGAGCGCATGGATTCAATGAGTGTCTGGCCGCGGATCAGCTCGAGATACCAGAGGCCGTCGGCCGTATCGCCATAGAGCACGCAGCCCGCGAGCACTGTGCCTTGTTCTGTTGGTTGCAGGATGAGCTTCTTGTAGATGCGCAGGCCACGGTCATGGAAGACGAGCGCCTCGGTGCCGCTGGCACCTATGAAGTCACCGGCTGAAAACAGGCTGACGCCCGAGACCTTCAGGTTGGTGGCAAGCAGGCTGCCCTCATATTGCGCTGACTGCCCTGCCAGATGGGACGCGAGCACGCGGGCCTGCTCATAGGCGGGCTCGACAAGGCCATAGGCGATGCCGCGATGCTCGGCGCATTCGCCGATGGCGGAAATCAGCGGGTCGCTGGTTGTGAGAGCGTCATCGACCAGGATGCCGCGATTGGTCTCGAGACCAGTGGCCTTGGCGAGTTCTGCAGCGGGGCGGATGCCGACGGCCATCACGAGAATCTCGGCTGGAATCTCTTCACCTGTGGCGAGCCGCAAACCCTCGACCCTGCTGTTTCCGAAGATCGTCTGTGAGTTGGCTTCCAGACGGACCGTGATGCCGCGCGCTGCAAGTTCCCTGCGCAGGAGATCAGCAGCGGTGAGATCCAGCTGGCGCTCCATCAGGCGGTCCATCACATGGATCACCGTCACGCAAGCACCAGCTTTTGCGAGACCATGGGCTGCTTCGAGGCCAAGCAGGCCGCCGCCGATCACGATGGCGGGCGTTCCTGCCTTCGCCACGTGGCGCATATTCGCCACGTCTTCGATGGTGCGGAAGGTCATGACACCGGGCAAATCCGCTCCCGGCAGCGGCAGGCGGATGGCGTGCGAGCCGGTTGCGAGCACCAGCCTGTCATAGGCAAGGGTTTTTCCGTCGGAGAGCGTGACGACACGTGCAGCGCGATCAATGCCCGTCGCCTGGCAGCCCGTGATGCGCGTGACCGATCTTGCCTGCCACCACGCTTCATTCTGCAGGCTGAGATCAGCTTCGGTGACATCCTCCGCAAGCAGGGATGACAGAAGCACGCGATTATAGGCCGGGCGCGGCTCGTTTCCGATGATCGTGATTTCATAGGCACCGGGAGCCATGGCTGTCAGATCGCGCACGAGGCGCGTTGCGGCCATGCCGTTGCCGATGATGACGAGCCGCTTGCCCATGAGTGCCGCGCCCCCTGTCAGGCCGCCTCGACGAGCCGATGACGCTCGTAGAGGAATTTCAGCACCGCCTCGCGTGCGGAGATGTAGGTGCGGTCAGCGACCAGATCGAGGCGCTTGCGCGGACGAGCAAGCTTGACGTCGAGCACTTCGCCGATGGTGGCTGCGGGACCGTTCGTCATCATCACGATGCGGTCCGACAGCAGCACGGCCTCATCCACGTCATGGGTGATCATGATCATGGTGTTCTGCAGGGTCGCGTGGATCTGCATCACGGAATCCTGCAGATGGGCGCGGGTGAGGGCATCGAGCGCACCGAAGGGCTCATCAAGCAGGAGAATCTTCGGCTCCATCGAGAGGCCGCGTGCAATTCCGACGCGCTGCTTCATGCCGCCGGAGATTTCGGAGGGGCGCTTGTCCTTGGCGTGGCCCATCTGCACGAGGTCGAGGTTGTGCATGATCCAGTCGTGCCGCTCGGTGCGGGACTTCGCGCTGCCGAAAACCTTGTTCACGGCGAGTGCGACATTGTCATAGACGGTGAGCCAGGGCAGAAGCGAATGGTTCTGGAAAACCACGGCACGCTCTGGACCAGGCGCATTCACTTCGCGTTCGTCGAGGAGAACCGCGCCGCTGCTGACCTGTGTCAGCCCTGCGATGAGGTTCAGGAGAGTCGACTTGCCGCAGCCGGAGTGGCCGATGATCGAGACATATTCGCCTTTCTCGATCGTGAGATTCACGTCCTTGAGGACTTCGGTCGTCTGGGATCCGCGGCGAAAGGTCTTGTCGATGTGATCGAGCTTTAGATAAGCAGACATGGTGAGATCCTCAGCTGGCGGAGGTGCCGCGCGTCAC
>CAISZN010000514.1 GCA_903889985.1 uncultured Hyphomicrobiales bacterium
ACTATATGGCGGTGGCGAGCGCAGTGGAAATGATCGAAGCTACGATCTCCCTGAAGACTGAAACATCCCCCAGCGTGGGACGTGAGCGGATCCGTCTGCTGCAGGCAGTTGCACGCGAAGGCAGCATCACCGCAGGCGCCAAGGCCGTTGGTCTGAGCTACAAGGCGGCCTGGGACGCGCTCGACGCCATGGCAAACCTGTTTGGAAAGCCTCTTTTGGCCACCAAAAGCGGCGGGGCTACCGGCGGAGGATCTGCGCTGACGCCAGCGGCTATCAAGGTCATTGAGGCCTATGCACGAATGGAAGCGGAAATGGCGCGAGTTCTGCGCTCGCTTGAGCCAGAGCTCGCGGGCAGCGAAGTGAAGCCGATCAACCTGATGTCGGGGTTTTTGATGCGAACCAGTGCACGTAACGCATTGCGTGGGGTCGTCACTGCCCTCAAGTCCGACAAGCTCAATTCCGAGGTCGCTGTTCAGGTCACGCAAGAAAACACGATCTACGCGTCTGTCACCGCACAAAGTGTCCGGGAGCTTGGCTTATGTCCAGGGCGTGACGCCATTGTCCTTATCAAGGCTCCCTTTGTCATGATCGCCTTGGAAGGTGATCTCAAAACCTCCGCCCGCAATTCGATCTCCGGGACAGTCCTGCGTCACGAAACATCTGACATCAATGCAGAAGTTGTGATCGATATCGGGGATGGAAAGACGCTGGCGGCAAATATCAGCGCATATAGTGCAAAAGACCTCAAGATCCGCGTAGGGACATCTGTGCGAGCGATGTTTGACTCCACGCATGTCATCATAGCGATTGACTGACAACAGGAAAGGGCACGGTGATGATGGCCTTCAAGCGATTGACCATAGTGTTCAGCGTCATGGCACTTGCGTCCTTTGCAGGAATAGCCCGTGCCGGAACAACCAATATCGCCGTTGCTGCCAATTTCACAGACGCGGCAAAGGAAATTGCCTCTGCATTCAAAGCAAAGTCAGGACACGAGGCCATTCTGAGCTTCGGAGCTTCCGGGCAAATCTACACCCAGATCCAGCAAAGCGCGCCATACAAGGTCTTCCTCTCCGCAGATGACGAGCGCCCTAAAAAGCTTGCGGAAGAGGGCCTCGCCATCCAGGGCTCCCGGTTTACTTACGCCATCGGAAAGCTTGTCCTGTGGAGCAAGGATCAGGATTTGATAAAGGGGGAGGCGACCCTCAAGGCAAACGCATTTTCAAGACTATCAATTGCCAACCCATCCGCGGCCCCTTATGGCGCGGCGGCAATCGAGGTTCTCGAAGCCTTAAATCTCTATGGTACGATCAAGACCAAAATAGTCATGGGCAACACAATTGCACAGGCGTTCCAGTTCGTCGAAACAGGCAACGCTGAAATCGGATTTGTCTCTCTCTCACAAATAACCGACAACAAGGCCGGATCCCGTTGGATGGTCCCACAAAGCCTCTACACGCCCATAAGACAGGATGCTATTTTGTTGAAAAACGGAGAGACCGACGAAGCATCGAAAGAATTCATGAGTTTTCTCAAAGGACCCGAGGCGCGAGCCATCATTGAAAAGTATGGCTACATCATGGACGCGAAGTCTGGTACGTGATGGCATACACAACAGCTGATCCTATTGGCCCTGTCTTGTTGTCTCTCCAATTGGCAATTGTCACCACGGCAGTCCTCCTGATCCTTGGAATACCAATTGCGTGGTGGCTTGCAAGATCGAAGTGGCGCCTTAAGGAAGCCGTGGCGGTCCTTGTGGCAATGCCCCTGATATTACCCCCGACAGTCTTAGGCTTTTATCTCCTCATCCTGCTGGGCCCAACCGGCCCCGGCGGCTATGTCGCCTCCCTATGGGGAGCACGAACCCTCGCCTTTTCGTTCACGGGCCTGGTGATTGGCTCGACAGTCTTTTCAATGCCATTTGTGATTCAACCACTCAGGAATTCATTTGAAGCTATGGGAGAAAGGCCTCTTGAGGTCGCAGCAA
>CAISZN010000515.1 GCA_903889985.1 uncultured Hyphomicrobiales bacterium
CCAAGATCGCGGATCTTTTTGCCTGGATGTGGCAGCCACGCCATGTTTGCCGGACGAAAGAAGCCGGCATGGAAGGCCCTCGTGCCCGTTCCCAGAATCATGTTCGTATCCGTGTTCAAGCTGACACGATCTACACGATTCAAGCCGACGATTTCATGACAAAATCAGGCGATGGCGGCTTTCTCGGGCTCCAGCTGCCGGGACAGGGCGGCAAGATCCACGGGCTTGGTGAGAAAGTCATCGATGCCCGCATCAAGCGCGGCCCGGCGATCTTCCTCGAAGGCATTGGCAGTGAGGGCGACGATGCGCACACGCCCTGAGCCCAGTTCCATCTCCGAGCGGCGGATAAGACGTGCGGCCTCATGGCCATCGAGACCCGGCATGCGGATGTCCATCAGGATGAGGTCATAGCCGGGGCGCTTGCCCGTCATGGACTCATGCGCCATCTCGGCTGTCTCGACACCATCATGGGCACGCTCGACCACGGCACCAAGACGCTCAAGATGCTTGCGCGCCAGCAGGGCGTTGATCTCGTTGTCTTCTGCCACCAGCACCCGCAGGCCCGGACGCGGCGCAGGCGCCGGCGCGCGGTCATCCACCTGCGCAGCATCCGGCGCGCCATCCTTGCCGCCAACGAGGCGGGCGATGAGGGATCCCGAGCGGACAGGCTTCACGAGCCAGCCGTCATAGCCCTTGAGCGAGGACTGGCCGAAGGCGCGACGCTCGAAGGGAGAGAAGAGCACAAGGCTGCGCGCGACACCTGCTTCACGCGCTGCGGCCGAGAGACGATGGGTCGCCTCCTCGCCCAGTGCGCAATCGACGATGACGATGTCGGGCGCAGGACTCTGCTGGAGAATGGCGATGGCGGCATCGGCACCCTCGGCACGGATGGCTTCAGCTCCCGCCGCCGCAAGCCGCTCACCCAGATAGGGTGCCTCGAAGGGGGATTGGCCCACGATCAGCGCGCGCCGGCCCTTGAGCCCTGCAACATCAGACGTGACCTCCGGCTCTTCGACCGCCTTCATGGGAATGGTGATCGAGAAGACGCTGCCGCGCGGGCTGGAATGATCGAGCGCGATGCGCCCGCCCATGTGCTCGACGATGCGCTTGGAGATGGCGAGCCCGAGGCCCGTGCCCTCGTGATGGCGCGAGGCCGAGCCGTCGCCCTGTTCGAAATCCTCGAAGATCTGCGCCTGCCGTTCCGGCGCAACGCCGGGGCCGGTGTCGGTCACGGCGAAGCGGATCGCGCCCTGGGGCAGGATGGTCACTCGCAGGCCGATGCCGCCCTGTGCGGTGAACTTCACCGCATTGCCGGCCAGGTTGATGAGCACCTGCCGCAAGCGGGCCGCATCACCAATGAGCTTAGTCGGCACGTCCGTCGCGACCGAGGTGGCGATCTCGAGGCCCTTGCCCTGGGCGCGCGGCGCCAGCAGTTCGACGACACCCTCTACGAGGGCGACCACTTCGAAGGGCTCCTCCACCAGCTCGAGCTTGCCCGCCTCGATGCGGGAGAAATCGAGAATCTCGTCGATAAGCGAGGCGAGTGCGGCACCGGAGGTGCGGATGGCCTCCACATAGGAGCGCTGCTCACCGGCCAGCTCGGTCTCGACCAGCAGGTTTGCCATGCCGATGATGCCGTTGAGGGGCGTGCGGATCTCATGGCTGACGGTGGCGAGGAAGCGGGACTTGGCCTCGTTGGCGATCTCCGCCTTCTGGCGGGCCGCGGCCTGTTCCTTCAGTTCCCAGATCTCATCGCGCAGGCTCTCCACCTCGTCCGCATGAGCACGGCTGCGCCGGCGGGCCACGCTAAGG
>CAISZN010000516.1 GCA_903889985.1 uncultured Hyphomicrobiales bacterium
AGGAGGGGGCTGGTTACCGGATCATCCCCTCCAATGACACGAGTGGAGTTACGGCTCTCGAGCGTGGACGCACCCCGGCGCCCGGTTATGGGATCTCGGTTCTGCCACTGCGTTATGTTTCCAGCGAGAATGTTCTCAAGATTATTGAGAGTTTTGCTGTGAAGCCCGGTGCGGTGCGCGTGGATTCAGCGAGAAACCTCTTGCTGGTGCAGGGCACCAGTGAAGAGCGCCGGCTTGCAATGGAGACAGCGCTGTCCTTCGATCAGGATTGGATGCGGGGACAGTCTGTTGGTGTTTATCCTGTTGTGAATGCCACACCGGAAACGCTCATCACTGAATTGCAGCGCATAATGGACACGGGCGAGGCTGGCGTCGCCAAGGGGCTGGTCCAATTTCAGGCTATTGCACGCATGAATGCCATCATGGTGGTTTCCAGGAACAGCGACGCTCTCAAACAGGTCGCGACCTGGATTCAGCGCCTTGATCGCGCCGACAATTCAGCGAGCCTGTCAAAAGTGTATCACGTGAAATACGGCAATGCCCGCCAGCTCGCCGCGTTACTCAATGATGCCTTGGGCGGATCTGGTAATTCCAGTTCCGGTGCTTCCAACGATTCGCTTGAGCCGGGAACAGGACGGGTTTCATTAGCGAGTTCAGGATCATCCGGTAGCTTTGGCAGCTCCTCCAGCTCTTCAAGTCTTTCGGGAAGCAGCTCGGCAAACTCGTCGTCTTCGGGCAGCAATCCATTCGGGTCGCTGTTTAATCGGAATGGAGCCAATTCGAGTTCCGCATCCGGAAACCCTCAATCACCGACCGATACGACAAGCGCCGCCCGCAACCAGCCTTCGGATTCTGTTGCGACTGGATCGACCCGCGGGCCCAGCGCCGGTCGATTTCGAGTCACAGCGGATCCCTCTACCAATTCTTTGCTGATCTTCGCGGATCGAGAAAACTACCGCATGATCCAGAGGGTGTTGCAGGAGCTTGATCGTCCGCGTCTTCAAGTGGCTATCGAAGCAACCGTTGCCGAAGTCTCGCTAAACGATAGCCTGCAATATGGTGTGCAGTATTTCCTCAAGAGCGGAAACCTGCCGAATGTTCCTGCGGACCGAGGCTCTATAGGCTTCACAAACGCAACCAGTGATGTGCTTGGCAAAGTATTGCCCGGTTTCAATTTTCTACTCGGGCCTCAAACTGACCCGCGACTGGTTCTTGATGCCTTGCATACGAAGACCAATGTCAAGGTTCTGTCGACCCCATCAGTGGTTGTGCAAGACAATCAGGTTGCATCAATTCAGGTTGGAGATCAGGTGCCGGTTGCCACCACGCAGGCGACGCTTGTCGGCCCGACCAGTACAGGTCTCCTGACCAATCCGGCTTTTCCTGTCGCCAATAACATCGATTATCGCAATACGGGTGTTATCCTGCGTGTGCTGCCAAGGGTGAGCTCCCAGGGCAATGTCTCCTTGGAAATTGAGCAGGAAATTAGCAACGTGGCGAACAATGGTTCGCAGGGGTCGCTGACACCCACGGTTTCGCAACGGCATATCAAGAGTTCCATTGCGGTCACATCCGGGCAGACTGTCGTTCTGGCCGGTCTGATCAGCAATCGTGAAACAGGGGGCCGTGAAGGAATACCCTTCCTCTCAAACATCAGCTTGCTGGGCGATCTCTTTGCCCATAACCAGACGGCAAAGGACCGCACGGAACTTATCGTCTTTATTCGGCCCCAGATCATAGCAGACAGCATCGATGCCCAGGCTGTTGCCGAGGAGATGCGGGCAAAGATGCTCTTGTCAGGTGGGATTAATCGCTAACCAAACGGTTCGCACCTAGTTTCAAAGGAACCATGTAGGTGCGCGGATCTGCTTGAGATCCCTGTTCGCGGTACCCTTTCGCGCGGGCTAAAATTTCTTAATTTTCGCTGATACCCAGGGTGGATCTCAGCATAACCTTGGCCGTTCGATGTCTTGTTGGGGCGAAGTCTCGTCAGAAATGCTCAATTCTGAAAGGTCCACTATAGATTTTGAGTAGGCATTGCAGATTATAACAATTGTTACATTTGCTATTTACCAACTGAGAATGATTGCGTGCCAATTGTAGCTGATCTCGTTGAATTCAATCCGAGGCGAATAGCTTTGAAGAGCCGTATCGTCCTTTCCCTGCTTGCCGGGTTCACTGCCGCGATCAGTTTTGCCTTGCTGGGCTATCAGGTCTCGACAGACAGTCGGTCTGACGCTGCCATTTATGCAGATTCTACGGCGCGCAACATTCTTGAGGTCATTCGGCGCGACATTGGCAGGACCTTTGAATCTTATGACTTATCGGTCCAGGGCGTCATCACGGCACTGGAGGCTCAGGACTTTTCCAAAGTTGGCCCTGATGGGCAGCACCTCATGATGTTTGATCGTTCGGCGCAGGCCTCGGACTACTCCTCCATTCTCGTCAGCGATGCAGATGGTAACGTCCGATATGACTCCGAGTCTGTCGTGGCGCGACGGGTAAATCTATCGGATCGAGATTTTTTCCAGGTTCATCGCGACGATCCCAACATAGGGCTCTATATCAGCAAGCCGTTCCGGAGCCGCAACGGTGCATATATGGCGATTGCGCTGAGCCGAAGACTCAACAAGCCCGATGGCAGTTTCGCGGGGATTGTTTCGGGCTCGTTGCGCCTCGACTATTTCACGGGCCTATTCGCAAATCTCGATGTGGGGCCAAACGGAACAATCACATTGTTCAAATCCGATGGGACGCTGATCATGCGTTCTCCCTTCCGGATGTCGCTCATCGGCAAGGAAGTGCCGAATAGCGCAACCCTGACCGTCAATGCTGATCCAACGGCAAACCCAGATCGGGAAAGCTCGATTGATGGTTCCGTTCGTCGTTTTACGACAACACGGATTGGAAATTACCCGCTGGTTCTCAGTGTCGGCCAGTCTCTCGGGGACATTTATGGGCGTTGGTGGGAGCGCATGAAGAGCATGCTGATGATGTGTGCTCTGATGATCGGCGCCTTGTTTATTCTGTGTTTCGGGCTTCTTTCTGAGTTTGGCCGTCGTCGTAAGAGTGAGGCAGATCTAAAGGATGTTGCAACCGAGCTACAGAGGCTTGCCCGTACCGATGGCCTGACAGGCCTCGCCAATCGACGCGCGTTCGACGAGGCCCTGGAACGTGAATGGCAACATCATATGGAATTTGGGGCTCCCGTCTCCTGCCTGCTCATCGATATTGACTACTTCAAGAAGCTGAACGATGTGCGCGGCCACCTTGCCGGTGATGAGGCCCTGCAAATCGTAGGTCGCACGTTACTCGATGAGATCTCGACGCAGGCAGCACTCGCCGCACGCTATGGTGGTGAGGAATTCATTGTTCTGCTGCCCGGGGTAGCTCACGATCGTGCCTTCTTCGTTGCCGAAAATATCCGTCATCGGATCGGTGATCTGCATATCCCCAATCCCTCCAGCCCTTCCGCCTACCTAAGTGTCAGCATTGGCGTGGCATCGACGGATCAGTTTTCTTACCGCGGGGCTGGAGAGCTTCTGCATGACGCCGATATAGCGCTTTATAGCGCGAAGCAGAGCGGTCGCAACAACTCGCAAACCTGCCCACAGGATCAGCGCAAGCCTCATATCGACGCAGTCCTGTCCGAGGCTGCCTGAGGGGCGTAGCGCCTTGTTGGGCATAGATTTCTTGGCTACTCTCTCCAAAACAACATGGGAGGGAGCGCATGAACAGGCGCCGAATGCTTTGGCTGACGTCGGCAGCCGTGACAGCACCATGGGTGGCGCGTGCCCAATCGTTCGTTTCAGACGAGCAGTTTTTCCGGCAACGCCCGATCAACATCATCTCATATTCGCCCGGCGTGTCAGACCTTTATGCGCGGCTTCTCGCCCGTCATTTGGGACGGTTCGTTCCGGGTAACCCAAACATTGTTGTTCAAGCCATGCCGGGAGCAGGTGGCCTAAAGGCCATCGAATATCTCTATAGCATCGCTCCCAAAGATGGTTCGGTCATCTGTACCATAGGCTCGGGGCTGCCTTTTGAGCCGATCCTTGGTCGAAGTGACATCAAGTTCGATCCCAATCGGCTGACCTGGCTTGGCAGCATGAGTCGCAGCACAAGTATCGGTATGTCCTGGCACACTTCTGAAGTCCGGACTCTTGATGATCTCATGCAGCGACCATTGCTGATCCCAGGCACGGGTGTCGGCGCGGACACGCAGCTTGTGCCCACAGCTCTGAACCAGTTGACCGGAACCAAATTCAAAATCATTCCCGGATATCCAAATATCCTGCAGGCAGCGCTTGCCATGGAAAAGGGCGAGGTGGAAGGCATGGGTTACTGGACCTGGTCATCCATATTGTCAGCCCATCCAGAATGGATCGCCGAGCGCAAGGTCAATGTTTTGTATTCTACGGGGACCAGTCCGATGCCTGACTATCCAAGCGTTCCGCTGATCCGGCAGCGAGCCCGGTCTGCAGTCGAAGCGGAGGCCCTGGATTTTGTTTTGGCCCGGGAAATAATTGGTCGGCCTTTCGTTGCACCACCAGACTTGCCGCCAAGTCGGGCCAAAATACTTCGCGACGCATTTGCGGCCGCTTTGCGTGATGCTGACTTTCTGAAAGACGCAGAGAAGGCACGTCTTGATATTAGTCTCGTCGATAGCGACGAAGTGATTGCCTTGTTCCGAAAAGCCTCCTCTGCCTCGCCGGAAGTGCTTCGTCGTGTGATTGGCGAGAACTGAATGTCCTTGCGCTGCCCGATCCCGTTTTTGAGCAGTGGGTTAGACTAATCAATGGCGCCAGCCGAGGTGCCAAGGGGCAGAAGACAAGCAATTTGTACTCTCTTGCACCAACGGCCACGTTAGGGTTGGGTCTCCCGAGATCGCGAATGTCCTGACGGCTGAACATCATCCACTGGAGGAGGAGCAGCAGGACCTGCAGTTTGAATTCGGTTTGCGCGTGGCAATGGCTGCAGAGCAATCTGGTTTCGACCTGATGCTTTTTGCCGAACGGCAACTGGGGCCTGACCTTACCTCTTGGGTCTCGGCGGGCGCCATCGGTTCGCGACTCGAACGCTTAGTCTCGATGGTCGCTTTGCAACCAGGTCTCTGGCATCCAACGCTGGTTGCCAAATTGTCGACGACTCTTGACCGGCTGTGCCGGGGAGGCATGGCGATCAATCCGGAATATTCTCTGTCATGAGCGTTGCGCCAGTTGGCTCACGCAAGCCTGCTGCGACAATTCGCGGGAGGATGTCGCCGAGGCCTCCGGTGGGGTAGGGGGACATGATGCGGATCGTTTGGTTCGGGACGTCCTGCGCTGAGGCAGGCGTACGTGCGAGCGACCAGAGGCTGGACATGACGGCCAACCACGCAAATGCCCTGTATCCCTGCGCCATTGCGCCCTGAAAGGGTGAGACGATTGAGTATATGGGATGACGCGAAAGGTCGTGAGATCAGCCTGTGCACCCTTGCGCTTCCGCGAGGGTCAGGTGCGCCGGCTCAACAATTGTAATCAGAATTTGGCCGTCGGTGCGGGTCACCGGGTCTCGAAAAAGCGGTTTTCCGGTCGGGGCAGCCCCAGATTTTCGCGCAATGTGCGACCTTCATAGGCTGTCCTGAAGATCCCCCTGCGCTGGAGTTCCGGGACAACCTTGTCAACGACGTCATAGAGGCCGTCGGGCAGGAAGGGGAACTGGATGATGAATCCGTCGGATCCCTCCTGTGTCAGCCACTCTTCCATGGAGTCCGCGATTGTCGTTGCGGTTCCCACCATCGACAGGCCTGTGTGCCCGCCGATACGCTGGGCCAATTGCCGCACAGTCAGGTTCTCACGGTCTGCACGCCGAATGGCGCGTGCGCGTGAGGTTTTGCC
>CAISZN010000517.1 GCA_903889985.1 uncultured Hyphomicrobiales bacterium
GCAGAATTCGTCGTCGCGTTCGCTGGATAAAGTTTTACTGCCGTGAAGATTCCTTCTTGGAATCCGCGCTCTACGTCATCGGGATCAGTATCGTCGGTAAGGTAACAGGTAATGAGCGGCTGGAATGTCGAGCCCTCAGAAAGGCAGGCCAGGGCGCGTTGTCGATAGGCAGCACCGTCTGCCGCCGTGCGGACAGGGGGCAAGAGGTTTGGCATCAGGATCGCGCGACCGAAGTTGCGAGCTGTGATGGGCAACACAGCGCGCATCATTTCGTTATCGCGCACGTGCAGGTGCCAGTCGTCTGGCTTGCGGATCGTGATTGTCTGGGTCACGTTGGGGTGCACTCCTCAATCAATGCGACAATTTGGGGAGGTGTAATCGGGACATTGCGCACGATGACGCCGAAGTCCGACAGTGCGTGGTCTATGGCCGATGCGATGGCAGCTGCCATAGGGATGACACCGGACTCTCCCACACCTTTGATGCCAAGCGCATTGAGATAGGTCGGCGACTCCAGATGCAAAATGTCGATGCGCGGTGGCATCTCGGTTGCGCTAACGAGCAGATAGTCAGCTAGTGTGGTTGTGAGAGGCTGGCCAGCGTCATCGTAGAGCATCTGTTCCAAACAGGCGTTTCCGATACCGTGCGCTATCCCGCCAATGATTTGCCCCTCGACGATGCGGGGATTGAGCATCCGGCCACAGTCATGGGCGAAAACGACATGCTCGATACGCAGGCCACCCGTGTCAGCATCAACTTCAACCTCTACCACTGCGGCGCCATTCGCATAGGTCATGTCATTGATGATGACTCGCTCCATGGCTTCAAGGCCTGGTTCGACCCCGCCGGGCACATAGTATCCTGGTAGGCCAGCAAGCGCGCGAGCAATGTCAGCAAGCCCAACGCTACGGGTTTCTTCGCCTCGGATGCGGACGTGCCGACCGACGATTTCCAGTGCCTGAACACCGACGTCAAGTAGATGACTCGCGACCTTCAGCGCTTTGTCGCGCACCTTAAGGGCCGCTGCATGCGCCGATGATCCAGCCATGACCGCCTGACGGCTGTTGAAGCCACCCATGCCAAGTTCAATGGCGGCGGTGTCGCCTGCCACGACGACGACATTGCTCATGTCGCCGCCCAATTGTTCAGCGACAACCTGAGCCAGCATCGTCTTCGTGCTTTGTCCCATGGCAGCGGCACCCGTTGCTACGTGGATGCGACCATTCTCGGCAACGCGGACCTGCACTGGTTCAAAGGGGCCGCGACCTGTGCCTTCGACATAGACGGCAAGCCCGATGCCTATCCGTCGTCCCTGCTTGAAAGCGGCTGCACGACGAGCTTCAAAGCCGTCCCAGTTGGCCTTTTCAAGCGCCGCGTTCATGCATGCAGGGTAGTCGCCACTGTCTAGAACGACCTGCATGCCCCCGCGTGTGCGCAACGGCGTTTTATATGGCATCCGCTCGGGCGGAACCAGATTTCGGCGCCGAATTTCTGCACGATCGAGCCCCAGAACAGCCGCTGCTTGATCAAGCAAGCGCTCGATGACAAAAACGGCCTGCGGCTGCCCAGCCCCCCGAATTGGAGTGACGGCGACTTTGTTTGTCAGCGCAAGCTTAATATCAAGGTAGTAGGATGGCACGACATAAGGAAGTGTGATGGCAGCGCCAGAGCCATAGGGCACATTCACGCCCCGCGCCGTGTAGGCCCCGTGCTCATGAATGAGCACACCGCTGAGAGCGAGGATGTGTCCATCCCGATCCAGCGCCAGTTCCATATCCCAGATCTGATCGCGTTCCTGCGTCGTTGCAACCGCATGTTCCCTGCGGTCCTCGATCCACTTAACCGGCCTTTTCAGCTTCAGCGCAGCCAATGCAATGAGCGCTTCTTCCGGATAAAAAACCAGCTTCGGTCCAAAACCACCCCCGACATCAGGTGTCACGACCCGCAGGCGGTCCTCATCCAGCCCGAGCATCTCACAAAGAACGCGCTTGCCTGCATGGGGTGTCTGCGTCGAACTCCAGACCGTGAGTTTTTCATCAATGTCGTCATAACGTGCGAGGACCCCGCGCGTTTCCATCGAATGGGCAAGTCCACGGTGCTGCCGAAAGCTGTCACGGATAACGACTGGCGCTTCATCTACCGCTTCGCGAGCATTGCCGTATGATAGTTCAAACCGCGCGACAAGATTGCCTGGTCCGCCCTGATGAACGGGGGGAGAACCAGGTTCGAGGGCCTTGCGACAATCGTTGACCGCTGGGAGCTCTTCGTAGGTAACGACGATCTGGTCTGCAGCATCCTCGGCAATATAAGCGTCGTGCGCGAAAACAACTGCGATGGCTTCACCCACGTGCACCGTTTCCGTCCCGGCAAGGATTGGTCGGTGCAGTTCCTGCAGATAGGCAGGGCTCGGCAGGGCTACCCGCAGATATCGATCTGCGAGATAAGGCAAGACGTCTTTGAGTGTCCAGACAGCGACAACGCCCTCTATGGTTTGAGCGACACCCGTATCGATGGAATGAATCAATGCATGCGCATGCTGGCTCCGAACGAAGCTTGCGTGCAACGTTTCAGGAAACTGAATGTCATCAACAAAGCGACCTGCACCCCTAATGAGAGCATCGTCTTCAAGGCGAGGGACGGATACCCCAACCACGCCACTCATCGCGCGCTCGCCCGTCGTGCAGCAAGTACGTCAGCAGCCTCCAGAGCTGCATTGACGATCCCTTGATAGCCGGTGCAGCGGCAGAGGTTCCCCGAGATGGCAATGCGCACATCCTCGGCACTTGGATTGTGATTCATCTCAAGCAGTTCGACGAGCGTCGTTAGCATGCCTGGAGTGCAGAATCCGCATTGCAAGCCATGGTGCCGGGCGAGAGACTCCTGAAGCGGATGCAGTGCGCCATCGGCGGCGGCGAGGCCTTCGATGGTGACGATTGAGGTATCGGTCGCCTGGACGGCGAACATGAGGCACGATCTTATGGACCGGCCATCGACCAGAACAGTGCAGGCGCCGCAGACACCGTGCTCACATCCAATGTGGGTGCCGGTGAGACTTAGATCATGTCGAAGTACGTCTGCGAGCGTTCGGCGAACGCTTACTTCGCGGTCGTAATGCACACCGTTCACTTTCAAGGAAATCTGGCGCGAATAGGGACCGCTCATAATCCTGCCGCCCTGTCGTAAGCTGCATGCAGGCCGCGGCGAAGCATCACGCCTGCGAGGCGACGCCGGTACGAGGCCGGCACGTGGA
>CAISZN010000518.1 GCA_903889985.1 uncultured Hyphomicrobiales bacterium
GATGTGGGCTCGATCATCGGCTTTGGCTTTGCGCCCTTCACGGGTGGGACGCTGAGCTATATCGATGGCATGGGCGCCAAGGCCTTCGTGGCCCTGTGCGAGAAGCTCGCCGCCAGACATGGGCCGCGCTTCACGCCCTGCAAGCTCGTGGTCGAGATGGCGCAGAAGGGTGAGACCTTCTACACGCGTTTTGCCCCACAGAAGGCGGCGTAGAGATCTCAGGCACAGGGTCGCGCCGTCTCTTGAACGGCGCGCCACGCGCGCGGACTGTTCATGGCACCTTCGCGCCGATCAGGCCTTTAGCAGTGGCCATAATCCATTGAAGGATTTCTGATTTTTAATATCCGAGAGCCACGCGAGGATAGCCCGTCCACGCTCCTCGCTTTTTGATTGTTTGGCGCAGTCGAGAAACTTGGCCTCAATTTGCGCCGGGGTCATCGGATTTTGAGGTGTTCCGCTCGCATACCAGACCTTCTTTTCGTGCTTGCTTCCATCCTTCATAGTGACAATTACACGTCCGGGTGCCTGTTCGAGTTCGTCACCAAATTCTGCATCCACGTGGTGGGATATTTTTGGCGCAAACGCCTTGACGCGCGGGTCCTCTATTGCCTTTTCAGTAAACGTCTCGATGGATGGAGCCCCATAAAGAACGGTCCATGCGCCGATATATGGCATACTGAATTTGGCGCTCTCGATGGAATGAGGATAATCTGACCCGATCCTTTGGAAGGCATTGTTTGTCACGCCAACTTCGATTTTTTCTATGTCGTCCACTCGACTTGCTAGTTCCGATCGGAGGGCAAGCGTTGCGTCGATAGATGTATGTGACAAACCTCCGCAAGGGTAACGCTTCAGCTTATAGCCTGGCTGAACAATGTTGTTAGCGGCGCCAAGATCATCGAAGGATGATAGGTTCACTGGCAGAGCACGACTAAAGGTGGCGTAATAGCCAGCCTTGTCTTCAAGCGCGTTTGCGCTCCCTGTGAATCCTCTGGCAGCCAGCATGGCTGCAGTCACGCCATTGCGCGCAGCGTTTCCTGAATGAAGTGGCTTTGTCATGGTGCCAAAATTAGCCGACACGCCGCTCGCCAGAGAAACGCCAATTCCCACGACATCGACGATTCGGTCGGCTGGTAATTTCAACAGACGCGCACAAGCGATACCGGCAGCAATGTTACCCACCATGCCTGTTGCATGCCATCCGCCAAGCGCAGACATTTGAGGGCTAGCCCGAATGAGGCGCGCCGCAACCTCGCAGGCGATGACGAAGGCTGCTAGCGTCTCGGACGGGCTTGCGCCCAGGTTCTCTGCAAGTGGCAATAACGCAGGAATGACTGACGAAACGGCCTGACCGCTGCCGTACGTGAAATCAAAGTCCATGGCGTGTGCAGCGACGCCATTGGCGAGCGCCGCCGATTGCAGCGAGGTACGTTGATCACTTCCGATGATCGTCGCCCGTGGAGCGCCGCCTTCCTCAAAGATAACCTTGAGCGCAATCTGGGCAACGTCCTCGTGACTGCCAGCGAGCATAACGCCGATCGTATCGATAAATGCAACGCGGGCTGCCTCAACCACCGTTTCAGGTGCCTTGGTAAAATCATATTCGACGGCATATTTCGCAATGACTTCTGCGAGCTTTGCCTTTTGCGTTGCCGCTTCAGACCGCCCCCCGCCAGTGCCCATAAGGAACGCTGCGCCGCCCGCCAAGGCACGACGCCGATCCAATCCGCGCGAACCAATGTCGTCCATGATGACGTTCCCTCCGCCTGTAAGTGCTCATACGCGGCACTTTAATTTGGCATAGGCCCGCTGATGGGGCTTACGCAGATGAAGTTGACGGAAACTGGCTCGCTCTGCAAGACGTTGGCGTTGACGAAATTAATCGCTGAATATTCTTGTCCAGCCCGGGCCGATGCCTTCAGGCAAGCGGGAGCGTGCAGGTTTAAAGTCCAACTGCTTGTCATCCATTCAATTCGGCACGACCAGCAGCTTCTTGAAATAAGCGAGCGCCTCAGGCGAGGCCTTTTCCATGCCAGCGATCAGCTTGGTCACCTGCGCGCCGTCGACAGGGCTCAGCTCCGTGTTCGACTTCGCTGCCTCCTCGCGCAGCGCCGGGCTCGCCAGCGCCTCCATGAAAGCCTTGCGGAGGGCCTCCAGCCGGTCCTTGGGAACGCCCGGCGGCAGGGCATAGGGACGAGCCACCTGATAGGTCAGTTCCATAGCCTCGATGATCGCCCGGCCCTTGTCATCGCGGGCGAGTTCGCGCGCGGTTGGCACATCCTTGAGCGCGGACAGGCGTGTGACCCGGCCCACCTGGATGAGGGGCCGCACCGGGCCATCGGGCCGCAGCCAGTCAGGATGGGTGGAGTTGATCGAACTCCAGCCCGCTGTACGTGCATCGACCTCGCCCCGCTCCAGCGCCAGCGCAATCGAATTGCCATCGGGATAACCGGTGATGAGATCGAGCCGCAGACCGGTCACATCGCGCAGCACGATCACCGTCGTGTCATCCGTCGAGCCCGCTGCCGAGCCACCGACCTTGAGCGAAGGCCCGCCGGGCCGGCGCAGATCATCAAGGGACGTGGCCGCAGCATCCTTGCGGGCCCAGAGAATGAACGCATCCTCCGCATAGCTCGACACCGTGCCGAGCCAGTTGAGGTCGTTGGCCTTGAAATTGAGGGCAGCATCGCCGCCCAGCACCGCAAAGAGCGGCACTTGCCGGTCGAAGGCGCCAATCACCAGTCCATCGCGCGGAGCCACGTTGGCCAGCCAGCTCGCAGCGCGCACAGACCCAGCGCCGGGCATGTTCTGGACGACGACCGTGGGATTGCCGGGAATGTAGGCTCCCAGATGGCGGGCCAGCAGCCGCGCCAGAAAATCATAGCCCCCGCCAGCCCCATAGCCGACGACGATCTGGACCTGCTTGCCCCGATAGAAATCGGCGACCTCATCGGCGCGGGCTGCGACAGGTGCTGCAAGCCCTATGGCAATCCAGAGCGCGGCCCAAAGGCGCATGGCGGTTCCCTCCCGAATGTTGTGACCACATTGTGGGAAGGGAACCGCAGCCCGTCAAACGGGATGGTCTTATTTGCTGGCGAGCAGGTCCCGGATCTCGGAGAGCAGGACTTCCTGACGCGGGGGCGCAGCCGGGGCTGCAGGAGCAGCAGCCGCCTCGTCGCGCTTGAGGCGATTGATGCCGCGCACCACCAGGAAGAGGGCGAAGGCGACGATGAGGAAATTCACCACATAGGTGATGAAGTTACCATAGGCGAGCACCGCGCCCTGCTTCTGGGCGTCAGCCAGGTTGCTGGCCGTGACGGCCTTGGACAAGGGGATGAAATAGTTCGAAAAATCGGCGCTGCCGAACATGCCGATGATCGGCATGACGATGTCCTTCACAAGGGAATCGACGATCTTCGAGAAGGCCGCGCCGATGATCACGCCGATCGCCAGATCGACCACATTGCCCTTCATGGCGAATTCGCGGAATTGTTTCAGCATGGCTGCATCCCCCTCCAAGCCGTCCAGGCGGCCGTTTAAGTTTAACGAACTGACCTAACACTTCGCAGTTAAGCTTCGCAACAACCCTGCGAATTCAGGGGTGCGTAAAACCCATGGCTCTTGGTAAGCTGCATTCAGGATTGTCATGGAGGACGCATGATCGAGGGCTGGGCAGCCATTCTGACCGCGCTGGGCTATCTCTGCGCCCTGTTCGCCGTGGCACATTTCGGCGATACGGTCGGCAAGCGTTTCGTGGGCGAACGTGCCCGGCCGGCCATCTATGCGCTGACCCTTGCTGTCTATTGCACCTCCTGGACCTTCTTCGGGTCCGTCGGTCTTGCCTCCAACCACGGCCTCGACTTCCTGCCGATCTATATCGGCCCGATGATCGTGATCGGCCTAGGCTATCCGCTGGTCCTGCGTGTCGTGCGGCTCGCCAAGGGCCAGAACATCACGTCCATCGCCGACTTCGTGGCCTCGCGCTACGGCAAGTCGGAGCTGATCGCAGCCCTTGTCGCGATCATCGCGGTGATTGGCTCGGTGCCCTATATCGCCCTGCAGCTCAAGGCGATCTCGACCTCCATCGCCACCGTGCTGAATTCCATCGAGGAAGGCCATGCGGTAACCAACAGCCAGTCGGCGTTGACGGTCTCGATCATCGTTGCGCTGGTGCTGGCCTTCTTTGCCATGGCTTTCGGGACGCGGCGGATCGATGCGACGGAACACAATGATGGCCTCGTTCTGGCCATCGCCTCTGAATCCGTCGTGAAGCTGGTCGCCTTCCTGATTGTTGGCGTCTTCGTCACCTGGGTGATGTTCAACGGCTTCGGGGATCTCGCGGTGAAGGCCGCCGCCGATGAATCGCTGAAGGCCATGCTGTCGCAGCCTCCGGATTGGCCGACCTGGCTCTGCACCACCATGCTCTCGGCCTTCGTGATCCTGCTGCTGCCACGCCAGTTCCACGTCACCGTCGTCGAGAATCGCGACGAGCGGGATGTGCGCACGGCAGCCTGGCTTTTCCCGCTCTATCTCATCGCCATCAATGTCTTTGTCATCCCGCTGGCCGTGGCAGGGCGGCTCGTCTTCTCCGACGGCGCCGTCGACAGGGACATGACCGTGCTCGCCTTGCCGCTTGAGGCGAGCTCCCATGGCATTGCGCTCATCGCCATGATCGGCGGCCTCTCTGCTGCAACCGCCATGGTCATCGTGGAATGCGTCGCCCTGTCGATCATGATCTCGAATGACCTTGTCATGCCCGTGCTGCTGCGGGGGCCAGGCATCCGGCAGGCCATCGAACGGTCCACTCCGGCCTCGGTCATCCTGGTCATCCGCCGCCTTGCCATCCTGCTGCTGCTGGCGCTGGGGTATATCTATTTTCGCGCGGCAGGTGCTGCAGCACTGGCCTCCATAGGCCTGCTATCCTTTGCAGCTGTGGCGCAGA
>CAISZN010000519.1 GCA_903889985.1 uncultured Hyphomicrobiales bacterium
ACCCGTCGCCTCGACGACGTGCCGGAAACGGCGGGTGTGAATCTCATCAAGATCGACATTCAGGGCGGCGAACTCATGGCGTTCCAGAACGCCACGGAACGACTCAAGGATGTGCTCGTCATCCAGACGGAAGTGGAATTCCTGCAGCTCTATGTGAACCAGCCGCTGTTCTCGGACGTCGATCAGTTCCTGCGCCAGCAGGGCTTCACCTTCCACCGCTTCTATCCGACGGTGAGCCGCGTCATCGCGCCGCTCCTTTTCAACAACGACATCTATGCCGGCATGAGCCAGATCGTCTGGGCAGACGCCATCTTCGTGCGCGACTTCACGCGTCCGGAACTGATGAGCGATACCCAGCTGCTGAAAATGGCGATGATCATGCACGACTGCTACCAGTCGATCGATCTCGTCGTGCATCTGCTGACGGAATATGATCAGCGCTGCGGCTCGAAGGTGTGCCAGACCTATCTCGAAGGCCTGCGGACCAGTGCCGGCGTTCCGGTTCCGGCCTGAACGGCCACCTGAGTGAAGTAGCGGCAGCCCGTGACGGTTACAGCGACACTCCCGCTCTCCGCCCATCACACGGCGTTGCGCTGCCTGTTTATCATCTCGCTGCGCCGCGGGGTGCTGCTGAAGCCTGAGAATTTCAACGGCTTCAATGAGACCGATACGCTCGGCTCGGTTCTGCGGGTCATGGCCTCCGTCGGCCTGCAGGGCAAGGTCGTCCACCAGGGCAGCTGGAAGAAGCTGCAAAGCCTGTCCTATGCCTATCCCCTGCTCGCGACGCTGAAGAACGGGCACTGGATTGTCATTCTCGACGCCAACGAGACGGGCGGCAAGAAAAGCGTCACCCTCCTCGACCCCCAGACCGAGAAGGATGGATCCAAGCTCGTCTCATTTGACGAATTCGCCAGGGACTGGACGGGTACGGCGGTCCTTTGCAAGCGGGTCCACAAGCTTGATGATGAGCGGCAGCCTTTTGGCCTGCGCTGGTTCGTGCCGGAAATCCTGCGTCACAAGAAGTACCTGCGCACGGTCGCCATTGCAGCAACCCTGTCCAGCGTCATCGCCTTCGCGATGCCGCTCATGTTCCAGATCCTCATCGACAAGGTGATCACCCACCGCAGCTACCAGACGCTCGTCACGCTGGTGATGGTCTTTGCGGTGCTCTCCCTCTTCGATGGCGTGTTCAACTACACGCGCCAATACCTGATGATGTTCGTCACGACGAAGATCGATGCAAGGCTTGCCTCGCGCATCTTCCAGCATCTGCTCAGCCTGCCGCTCTCTTTCTTCGAGCAGACCACCGCCGGCATCCTCACGCGGCACATGCAGCAGACGGAGACGATCCGTCACTTCCTCACCGGCCGCCTGTTCCAGACCGCGCTTGATGCGGTCGCCCTGCCGGTGATCCTGGCTATCCTGCTGCTCTACAGCGTGAAGCTCACCCTCGTCGTCCTGATGTTTTCGGGGATCATCGCCGCGATCATCGGCATCATGGTGCCGGTGTTCCGTCACCACCTCGAACAGCTCTATGCGGCTGAAGGGTCACGGCAGGGCCATCTGGTCGAAACGATCCACGGGATGCGCACGGTGAAGTCGCTGGCGCTCGAGCCGCGCCGCATGAGCCTGTGGAATGATGCCATTGCCTTGGGCGTGCGTCGCCGCGCGGCCGTCGGCAAGATCTCGGCGCTGGCGGGCGTCCTGACGCAGGGTCTCGAAAAGACCATGCAGATCTCGGTTCTTGCACTTGGCGCCGTAGATATTTTTGACGGCTCCATGACCATTGGCGCCCTCGTCGCCTTCAACATGGTCTCGGGCCGTGTCACCGGGCCGCTGGTGCAGATCGTCGGCCTGATCAATGAATATCAGGAGACCGCACTGGCCGTGAAAATGCTCGGCCAGGTCATGGAGCACCCGCCCGAGCAGCAGCCCGGCGTGCAGGGCGTCGCTCCGGAGATCACCGGCTCCCTCGAATTTCATGATGTGACCTTCACCTATCCAGGTGCTGTGAGTCCGGCGCTCGACCATGTCTCTTTCGACGTGCGCGAAGGCGAGGTGATTGGCGTGGTGGGCCGCTCGGGTTCCGGCAAGACAACCATCACGCGGCTCATTCAGGGAATCCAGAATGCCCAGTCGGGCATGATCCGCGTCGATGGCATCGACATCCGCCAGATCGATCTCACCCATCTGCGCAAGAGCATTGGCGTGGTGCTGCAGGAAAACTTCCTGTTTCGCGGCTCGCTGCGTGACAATATCGCGGCTGCCAAGCCCGATGCGGAGATGGCCGAAATCATCAACGCGGCGCAGATGGCCGGTGCCGAGGAATTCATCGAGCGGCTGCCCATGGGGTACCAGACGCTGGTCGAGGAAAATGGCGCGAATTTCTCCGGCGGGCAGCGCCAGCGCATCGCCATCGCGCGGGCGCTGCTGACAGCGCCTCGGCTGCTCATCTTCGATGAAGCCACAAGCGCGCTGGATCCCGAGAGCGAAGCCATCATTCAGGAGCACCTGAACGACATCGCCAAGGGCCGCACCCTTGTCATCGTCTCGCACCGCCTGACCTCCCTGGCCGGAGCCGATGTCATTCTCGTGCTCGAACGCGGCAAGGTCGTCGATTTCGCGCCACACAAGACCCTGCTGGAGCGCTGTGATGTCTATCAGCGTCTCTGGCACCAGCAGACCAAAAGCTTTTCATGAACGCCCATGCGCAGAAGCTCATCACCGGATGGACGGCCTTCAGCCGTCACGTCCGCGCGCGCTTCGGCTGGAGCGCGGGTGAGGACTGGTCGGCGCAGGATTTTGCTCCCCTGCAGCCAAGCCTCGACGACATCATGGCGGAAAAACCGCCGAACTGGCTTGGGAATGCTCATTACACGGTGGCTGGCCTGTTTGGCGCCATGCTGCTCGTCTCCAGCCTCGTGCGCGTCGACATGATCGTGTCTGCCACCGGGCGGCTGGCAACAGAATCTCCGACCATCGTGGTGCAGCCGATCCACACCTCGATCATCCGTGACATTCGCGTGCATCCGGGCGATGTGGTGCACAAGGGCGATATCCTCGCCACCCTCGATCCGACCTTCACGCAGGCGGATCGCGATGCCCTGCAGGCCCAGCAGACAGCCCTCCACGCGCAGATCGCGCGGCTCGAGGCCGAGGTCAGCGAAACGCCTTTCGAATCGAAAGCCGAGACGCCGGAGGCCAAGCTGCAGTGGACGCTCTATGAGCGCCGGCAGGCCCAGTACAAGGCCAGGCTGCGGGCCTTCGACGAAGACATTGCCCGTTACGCGGCCTCCATCGGTTCGACGGAGACGAATCGCACGTCTCTTTCCAAGCAGGCCGATCTGGCGCGCGAGGTCGAGGGCATGCGCGCCAAGCTGTTCCAGCTGCAGTCGGGCTCCAAGCTCATGCTGCTCGATGCGCAGGCCTCGCGCATGAAAACAGAGCGGGATTTCCAGGACGCGGACAGCCGACTCACCGATACGAAGCACATGCTGCTCACACGCCGTGCCGAGCGTGATGTTTTTATCGAGGAATGGCGCCGGCAGCTGCTCGAGGAACTCGTCAAGGCGCGGGCAGATGCCAAGAGCGTGGACGAGAGCCTCATCAAGGCGACACGCATGAACGATCTCGTGGTGCTTTCGGCGCCCGAGGACGGCATCGTGCTCGAACTTGCCAAGAAGTCCGTGGGCTCCGTCGCCCAGGAGGCAGAGGCCGTTGTGACCATGGTGCCTGCCTCAGCCACACTCATTGCCGATGTCATGATCGGATCGGCGGATGTCGGCTACACGAGGCCCGGCGACGAAGTGCAGATCAAGGTCGATGCCTTCCCCTATCAGCGGCATGGCCTGCTGGTGGGCCGCCTGAAGAGCGTCGGTCAGGAATCCATGGGCTCGAACGGGACACCCGGTGCACCTCCTGCCGGGCCGTCTTCGACTGGTGCCTATCATCGCAGCCGGATCGAGCTCACCCAGACCGCCCTGCGCAACCAGCCTGAGGGCAGCTATCTGATCCCCGGCATGACGGTGACGGCTGAAATCAAGGTCGGGTCCCGGGCGGTCATTTCCTATTTCATCTATCCGCTGCTGCGGGGGCTTTCAGAGAGTGTCCGCGAACCCTGATGCGCGGCAGGAAGGCCACAGGCCCGGGCAAATTCCGTCTGGGCCTTTTCTACGCGCAGTGAAGGTCTATTCTGGCGTTAACTTCAAATCACCCAGCGGCGGGGCACCATGGACCATCCCACACGGCGAATCTTTCTGGCAGGCGGCGGTCTTGCGACTGCCCTTGGGCTTGCAGGCTGCAATACCACCAACGGGCCGGCGAGCGGCGGTCAGCTCATGGGAGCAGCAGAACCAGGCCTCAGCGACGAGGGCGGCGACAACAGCCGTTACCGCGCCCTCTATGGCTCCGTCTCGGATAAGTTTCCGATCCCCGGCCTCAAGCCTGGCATCATTCCGCCGGCCTTCTGGCGCAGCGATGTGTCCTATTCGAGCAATGAACCAGCCGGGACGATCGTGGTCGATCCGCACTCCCACTACCTTTATCACGTGAAGGGCAACGGGAGGGCGACGCGCTATGGCGTCGGCGTCGGCCGCGAGGGCTTTGGCTGGAAGGGGGCTGCCACCATCAACAGCAAGCAGGAATGGCCGGACTGGTATCCGCCCAAGGAAATGATCGAGCGCCAGCCCGAAATCCACAAGGTCGTCTCCAAGCTGCAGAGCGGGCTGGGCGTACCCGGCGGCCTTCACAACCCGCTCGGTGCACGTGCCATGTATCTGTGGCAGAACAACAAGGACACGCTCTTCCGCATCCATGGCACGCTGGAGCCCTGGACCATCGGCAAGAATGTCTCGTCGGGGTGCATCCGCATGGTGAACCAGGACGTGATCCACCTCTACAGCGAGGTCGCCGTCGGCACGCGGGTGCTGGTGCTCTAGTCCGGGGTGTTCCACTCCCGCCAGAGGCCGTAAAGCGGCCGAAAGGTGAAGCGGATCTGGTGTTTTCCGGGGGGGACACGAACACCCCGGAAGATCACATTGGCGCGCAGCATGTCGGTCGACTCGCCATCGATGTCTGCAAACCACCAGTTGTGGAAGACGTCGTTGAGCACGACGATGCCCCCCTCCGGGGACTCGGCTTCGATCACCACTTCGGTGTTGTGATAGGAAAGAATCCGGGCAGTGCCGGGCTGACGCGCTTCGCTCTCGTTTTCCTTGATGTCTTCGAGCAGCACCGTGTGGCGGGGATCAAATTCCGGCCAGTTTCCGTCGGTCAGCATCCGGTCGAAATCGACCGCGAGCGCACTGGTCGTGAAGAGCACCCGCGGCAGGGCACGCGGGTTTTCCCAGACATAGGCGTCCTTCGTGCGGCCGACGAAGTCGAGGTCGCCCGGCTTGAACCCCTTGTCCATCTGCTCGAGCGGATAGCGCGACAGGACCAGCCGCACGCCCAGCATGTCCGCCATGATCGAGCGGAAGCCTTTGTAGAGCGGCGAAAACTGCCGCTGCTCAGGGATTGCCACCTGATCGAGCGCATTGGTGGCATCGGTGTAGAGCTTCAGGCGGACCGGATTATAGCCGAGGTCGTGATCGAAATTATGCACGAGCCCGGTGCCCGGCCATTCAAAGTCGATGGCCGCCAGTTCAACCCGATCGCGTCGGTCAGGGGCCGCGTTCTCCTTGAGCTTCTGGCGGATGAGGGCGATCGTTTCGTTCGGCGTGTCGAGGCTCAGGACCTCATAGAATTCTGGCGGCAGGGCTGTTGATTCATTCGGCTCGTTGGAGACCATGAGGTCGCCGGTCATGAGCAGCGCAAGCGCTGCCATGGCAGTTGCAGGCGCCTTCTCATTCAGCGCCGGCAGGATCCGCAGGAGGCCGACAGAGGCGGTAAAGACCAGCAGCCCGAAGGCAAGGGCACCGGAGTCCTGCCCGAAATGGGACTTCACGACCGCCACATAGACACAGGCCAGAAAGCTCGCAGCGATCAGCCCGATCCCGACCATGCGGGCTATGGGTCCGGGCGGCGCCTCGATGAGGCGATGGATGCAGTAGCCCGAGACAATGGCGAGCAGGGCGCAAAGCGGGAAGGTGGCGTCCGCTGGCCGGCGATAGAAGTCGACCCCTGGGATCTCATAGGCCCAATCGAAGAAGGGCGTATAGCGGCCCAGCGCATAGAGGCCGAGCAGCAGGGCTCCAATCGCGAAGAAACGGACCTGGCGCCGCAGCAGGGCCCCACCGGCAACGCCGACCGCGAGCAGTGCGGTGACCGGCAGGGCACCAAAATAGATGGTGATCATGTTGCGTGCGAGGGCGAGGTCCGAAGGACCCCAGGCAGCAAGGTTCGGCGGGCCCCAGTAATCCTTGATCGGACCATCGACCCCGAAGATGTTGGCGATGATGGCCGTAAGGAAGGCCTGCGGCGGCAGGGAGCCCCGCACCGCATCGTCGAGGTCGATCTCCGGCCGGTTCGAGTTTTCAGCCAGCGACAGGGTCAGGACGAGCGGCAGGGTGATGACGAGCACCCCGCCCACCACGCCTGCCAGCAGTGGAAAGATGATCCGGCGCAGGCGGGTCAAAATGCCCCTGCCCGCGGCGAGGAGATGCACGACAACATAGGCCGTCAAGACGAGGGTACACAGGAAGGCGATCTGGTCGCGCCCAAGCACCATGAAGCCGGCGACCACCCCCGAGGCAAAGCCGTATCTTGGGCAGGCCCTCTGCAAGGCTCTTTCGAGCAGCAGAAAGGTGATGGCGAACCAGCAGAGGCTCATGACCTCGCCGATATGCTGGAGGCGCCAGGCAGCCGATCCGCCAAAGGCAAAGGCCAGGGCCGCCACGAGCGCCCCGGCCGCATGCCATTTCAGGTCCCGGAACAGGGCGATGATGCACAGGCCGGCGACGGCCAGCATGGCGAAGGTGATGCTGTCCGCCTCACGGAAGGTGGGCGAGTGGTCGAGCCAGGCAAAGAGCAGGAATGGCGGCGAGAAGATCAGCGACTGGGGATCGGCAATCTGAGGATGGCCCGCGAAGACATTGGGCGTCCAGAAGGGACTTTCCCCGGACGCGAGGGAGCGTGCGAGGAAGACGATCTGCGGCCAGGCCTGCGCCTTGGCGTCCCAGGGGATCGTGAACGCCCCGGAGGTCCATGGGAACGACAGGATCAGGGCAGCGGCGAGGAACAATATCGCGGCGAGGGCATAGGAGCCCCTGTTCGTCAGCCCCACTGGCCGAACGTCCCGCTTGTCCCCAACGTCATCCACCGTTCTGCGGTCCCGTGCTGCGGCCCGCAGCCACGGCTGCGCGCCTTATTCCTTCAAGACACCCTGTGCGGAGGCATCGTCCACGTCGATAAAATGGCCGGCCCGATCGCGCTTGGACGCGAG
>CAISZN010000520.1 GCA_903889985.1 uncultured Hyphomicrobiales bacterium
CAGATGCACCGGGATCGCATCGGACGAAAAGGCATCGATGAGGATGAAGTCACTCAGCTCAGCCTGCTTCGCCAATGTCAGGCGCGCATCGCCGATGACGATCTTCGCCTGCGGAGTGCAGTCCGAGAGGAACCGGAAGCGCGCCGGATCAGACGCCAGCCGCACCACGACCGGGTCGATCTCGTAATAGGTGACGGCCTCATTGGCGCGCATGTGGCAGGCCATCGCGCCAGCGCCGAGGCCAACGAGGGCCACATGCTTGAGCCCGCCTTCCTTCGTGCGCGTCGCATTGAGCGCGGAGCCCAGAGGTCCGTCGGGATGGTAATAGGTCGTCGGCATCGGCCGCCCCGCGACGGGCGTGCCATCCGGCTGGCGAATGCGGATCGCCCCATGCATGGTCGTGCCATGGGCGAGGGCGCGGAATTCACCGCTGCGGGACTCCAGCACCCGGCTGATGCCGAAGAAGGAGCGGAAATTCTCGCCGCTTTCGCCGAGCTCCGGAAGAGCGACGAGCTGCAGCGCCATGGCGCCACCAAAGATCACACCTGCTGCCGCACTGCGCCACTGGAACAGCATGAGCGCGCCAAGCCCGCCAAAGGCGATGCGGGCAGCCACCGCATGGGAATGGGTCGTGGCCATGACGATCTGACCGCCGGCCAGGCACAGGAGCGCCACCGCGCCGAAGGCGAAAAGGTCACGCCGCGAGGTCGCGCGAAAGCTGTCGATCATGCCCGGACGCAGGAGGACCGCCGCAAGCACCAGCAGAGGATATTCCGCCACCGTCGAAAAAAGGTAGGGCGCCATGAGCCCTGCGAAGATGCCGCCCAACGCGCCCCCAAGCGCCGTGATCGCATAGAAGAGCGTCAGCCGCGATGCGTCGGGCCGCGACAGATAGAGCGCCCGGCCGCAGACCACGGCGATGCAGAGGAAACAGCAGAGATGGGCTGCAAAGCCCAGCAGGATCGATCCGCTGGGAAGGCCGAGCATGACGAGCGCCAGCGCCGCGCCGATGCCACCAACGGCGGGCAGGCGTGAATCAGCAAAGAACATCCGCTCGCGAAAGGTGATGACGAAGCTCAGCAGGAAGAGGCCGAGCGGAATGACCCAGAGCAGGGGTGCCGCTGCCACATCGGTCGAGATATGCGCCGTCACCGAGACCAGCAGGGCAGAGGGCACGAAAGACCAGCCGATCCAGGCCCACAGGCGCATGGGCACATCGCGCCGATCATCCACAAATGCAGGCGCGTCAGCCATTTCCGGCATGTCGGAGCCAGCCACGAAGAGGCTGATCGCAGCGCAGGCCAGGACCAGAAACGCGCAGAGAGCGAAGAACAGCGCCGAGAGATGGCCCTGCAGTCCAAGACCGATCAGAGGCTCGACGAGGAAGGGATAGGCGAGCAGCGCCGCGAAGGAGCCGATGTTGGACGCCGCATAGAGAAAATAGGGATCGCGGGCCTGACGATGACCGCTTTGGGCAAACCAGGCCTGCAGCAGGGGGCCCTGTCCGGCCAGCGCAAAGAAGGGCAGGCCGATGGAGGCCGACAGGCAGCGGATCAGCCAGAACGTCGGGTTTGCGTCTACCGGCGGCACTTCGGCAAACCGCAATGTGATCGGCAGGAAAAGGCCGGCAGCCAGCAGCACGATGGCATGAACGAGCGCGCCCGTGCGCAGGGGCAGAAAGCGCATCAGCAGATGGGCATAGAGGTAGCCCGCCAGCATCAGCGCCTGGAAAAACACCATGGCGACAGACCAGACCGCCGGAGCGCCACCCAGCAGGGGCAGTGCCATCTTGGCGAACATGGGCTCGAAGGTGAACAGCAGAAGAGCGGACAGGAAGATCGTCGCGCCAAAAACAGGCAGGACCACCTCTGACACGGCCTGCGCCAGCGCAGAGGATCGACGGGGAACACTTTGGAAAATGGACATGAAAAAGGCGACGGCTCGTTGCGCTGTCAGCAACGCTAGAAGCCGCCGCCTAAGGATCGATTAACGATATCAGGCGCCTTTTTTGGCCTTCGCCCGCTCGATCGACTGCAGGATGATCTGCTTGGCCTCGGCGGCATCACCCCAGCGCAGCACCTTGACCCACTTGCCGGCCTCCAGGTCCTTGTAGTGGGTGAAGAAATGCTCGATCTGGTCGAGGGTGATCTGCGGCAGGTCCTTGTAGTTCTGCACGCTGTCGTAACGCTTGGTGAGCTTGCTCGAGGGAACGGCGATGATCTTCTCGTCGCCGCCAGCTTCATCCTCCATCAGGAGTACGCCGACCACCCGGCAGTTCATGATGGCACCGGGCACGATGGCGCGCGTATTGGCAACGATCACGTCGCAGGGGTCGCCATCTTCCGACAGGGTATGGGGAATGAACCCGTAGTTTCCCGGATAGCGCATCGACGTGTAGAGGAAGCGGTCGACGACGAGCGCCCCGGCTTCCTTGTCCATCTCGTACTTGATCGGCTCGCCGCCGATCGGGACCTCGATCACGACGTTCACGTCATCTGGCGGGTTCTTGCCGATGGCGACGGCATCGAGACGCATGCGAAAGCTCCAGAGTTTTGAATCGTGCGTCTTCTCTAGGCCGCATCTCCCGCAGCGCACAACCCAGACCATATGCGAAGGGTTAAGAGTTCAGTCGAAACCGAAGGCGACGCGGTCGCGCAGTTCCGACCCGAAGCGCTCCTTGGCCCGGCGAACAATGGTCCCGCCCATGCTTTCATAGAAGCCCAGGGCCCGTTCGTTGTCGGCCAGCGCCCAGACGAGCATGCTGTCGAGGCCATGACCGGCGAGGTCGGCCCGCGCTGCCTGGAACATACGCCGCCCATAGCCAAGTCCCTGAAATTCCGGGGCAAGATAGAGTTCGAAGATCTCGCCGTTATAGGGCAGCGACGGAACCCGGTTGCGGCCGTAGCTCGCATAGCCACCGATGGATTCATCGAAATCCAGCACGATGAGGCGGGAATTGCGGGCGATTGCCGAACTCCACCAGCTGGGCCCCCGCCGGGCGATCATCCGCTCAAGCTCGCGCCCGGGGATCACGCCGCGATAGGCATCCCTCCACGCGGCGTCGTGGACCTCGGCGATTTCGGGGGCATCGTCCTTGCGAGCCCGCCGTATGGTGATGACGGAGGCGACCATATGGAGATGTTAGGTCGGCTTCGGTGGGGGCTGCAAGCATGATCGCAAGCATGAGCCAAAAATCATTGTCGCAGGCCCGCAGGGACTGAAAACCTCCGGAATAGCGGCAAGTTGTCTGGGCTGGCCGGCTTTACAAACCCGCCATGTGGGACTTTTTTGCCGCGATCATTGCGACAAAATGGCGGCGAACAGGGTCACCCCTTCAAGCCCAGGGCTGAAAGGGACGCAGCGGTTCGCTCGCAAGGACATGGCTGCCTTGCGCGGTCCGGTCATGAGGTCTCTGTTGGACGCGGTGCTCGACGCATGATCACGGCGCCTGACGAGGGCGTGATCCAATCAATTTGAAAATCAATGGCAATCAGAAAAGATCAGGCGGAAATCAGGGTGGCTTCGGTTTCGGTCGTGACGGTTTCATGGTCTTGCGCGGCCGGAGGGGTCGCGAAAGTGCCTGCCGGTGCCTGGCGCACCACCGAGGCCCAGAGCTTGCGCATTTCTTCGGCTGCAAGACCGGAGCGGTTGACCTCGGTGACACCCGCACCGCTGCGGCCGGCATCCTGATAATCCACCCGCGAGACGATTACAGGAGACAGCAGGGCCCCCGCAGCTTCCAGCGCCTGAACACCGGCCTGCACCCGCGGACCCTGCTGGAGGGGCGGACACTGGTTGAGCAGGAAGACTGCATCCTTGCCAAGGCTGCGCACCTTGCGGCGGGTGACATCACTTGCCCACAGATCGAAGGCATTGGGACGAACGGGGATGATGCAGAGATCGGCCGCCTGCATGGCCGCGACGGCGGTGTCGGACGCCGTTCCCTCCGTGTCGATCACACAGAGTGTCACGCCAGCCGAGCGCAGGATGTCGAGCATGACATCAAGTTCGTCGAGCGAAACCGCCTGCACCGGAACATCGCCGCGGCCCCGTTTTTCTGACCAGGTGGTGAGGGACTGCTGCGGATCCATGTCGAGGATGGCGACACGCTCGCCCGCCTCATAAGCCGCAACTGCGAGCGACGACGCGATCGTACTCTTACCCGTACCGCCTTTTTGGGTGACAAATGCGAGAACGTGCATGGCAGGCTAACCTTTCATTGGAGCGAATCGTTACGCACACGCTTCGAAAGGATGACCACTTCCTTGACATTGAAAAGACGGGCAGATTTCCGTTTTATGGTAAAACTGCAAGAAATTGACATGGATCATCAAGTTTCATGTCCCTGTCACAAAAATAATCAAGCCCGGCGCAAGCTATCCTCACCTGATCAGCGGGCGAATACTTTGTTTTTAGAGAAACAGGCAAAGCAATTGCCTAGCGTCTCAAGAAAATGCGGAGCGGCTGGAACCTGACCCAGATATCTGCCCGCGCAAAGGCGTCCCGCGATTGCATCATCTCGAACCAGAGACCAAGACCTGCGAGGTCGGCAAACAAAGCCTCTTCGCCGATCATCCGGAGGCGGCCGAGGAGGACGGCCACCACGACATCCGCAGAAGACATCCGTTCGCCAAACAGGAATGGCTGTGGTGCCGGCAATGTGCGGAGATAGGCCACCACCCTGTCGCGTTGCACCTGAAGCTTTTGCCGGAGATCGCCCTGCGTGAAATAGGCCATGCGCTCGGTGTTCAGTGCGATCTTCCCCCGGACGGCTTCAGGATCAGAGGCCGAGGACAACCCGGCCTGGAGTTTCCTGTTGATGCGCGCCAGCGCCCTGGGAAACAGGACGCGCAGGGGCCAGATCCTGTTCATGAGACGCGTGAAGGTCAGGCTCTCGATGGACATGCGGTAGTGGCCTTCGACGGTCGCTGCGATCAATGCAGCGGCCGAAGGCTCGCCATCCATCCACGTGGCGCCAGCTGACTGAGCCGCGAATTGGAGAATGTCACGACTGTCTGTCAGGTGAATACCCTCGCCCGCCAGACATGGCACCGTCATGTTGGGATTGATCGCGACATACCAGGAGGCGTTTTGCTGTTGGGCAAAATGGATGTCCATCATCTGCTGATCAAAGGCGAGCCCGGCCTCCAGCAGGGCAAGGCGTGCGATCATCGAATAATAGGACGATGGCGCATGATAGAGGATCATCGAGATCTCCGTGACACGGATGGGCGCGCTGCCTCGCAAGCTCTGCTGCCTTAACCAGACCTAGAGGGGCAAATTGACTCCCCCTGTCACCTTCGTCACTTTGCAGCTGGTAAACAAAGTCTAAACAGGCATTTCTCGCCCTTTCACAAGGGTTTTTCAGATTATTTTTCCGGCGTCCCGAACGACGCGCCGGAAGGCGGGCAATCGGGGATTGGGATGGCTGAGAACGCATGGATCTGGGACGACAACCCATCTGTGACGACCTACACGGAAGGAACTCCCGGCGTCCTCCTCGATCCCTTCATGTATTTTACTGCAAATATTGTAGGGCAATTGGCCACTTTTGCGCCAACCGGCATCAACGGAGCCGTTTTTACGATTACAACGAACTACCATCCCGGCCAGGATTACCTGAACCTCATTTCATTGCCGGGATTGATGGGTGATATTACCAGCACCTTCAATGTGGCGACGGGACAACTCACCCTCACGGGCTCCGGCATTTCGACAACTGCAGCTCAGTGGAACGCTGCAGTTCAGGCCATCACCTATATCAACACGTCGCAAAATCCAGATACCTCACAACGCGCCGTCACCATCACGCCAAACGTCAGCGGTGCCAACAATGGCACAATGACGCATTACATCGACGTCACGGCCGTCAATAACGCTCCGGTCAACACCGTTCCTTTCGCACTTGAGCAGATTCTCAACAATGGCTCGGTGATCTATTCGCACGCGAACGGAAACCAGATTTTCGTCAGCGATGTGGATGCTGGAACGAATTCCATTCAGGTCAGTTTGAAGGCAACTGGCGGAACATTTGCCCTGGCCTCCATCAGCGGCCTCACTGTCTCGGGCGATGGCACGGCAAACGTCACCATGACGGGCACGGTCAGTGACATCAACAAAGCCCTGAATGGTCTCGCGTTTAATGCGTTGGGCTCTTTCAGCGGCACTGGCTCGATCCAGATCACCACAAATGATCAGGGCCATACAGGAACTGGTGGTGCACTGACCGACACCGACACCACCTACGTGACGGTCATTGCTGCAACACCGACCGTTCAATCCGTCACGGCCTTCAACGGGAATGGAACCTACAAACCAGGAGACACGCTGACGATCACCGTGCAGTTCGACCAGCAGGTGATCGTCGATACAACCTCCGGCACGCCAACCCTTCTTCTGGAAACCGGCACGACAGATCACGCAGCGACCTATCTGTTCGGGTCTGGCACCAGCAAGCTGACCTTTTCGTATAAAGTGCAGGCTGGAGACCTGAGCAATGATCTCGATTATCAGTCCATCTCGGCACTCGCGCTGAATGGCGCCAAGATCTACAATCCCTATGGCTACAGCGCGACCCTGACGCTGCCCACCCCCGGAAGCGCAAATTCCATCGCCGGCCAGAAGGACATCGTCATCGATGGCGTGGGGGGCGCTGTCACCGGCGTCAATTCATCAACGGCAGACGGCACCTACAAGGTCGGTGATACGATCCTGATCGATGTGACCTTCAGTGAAAATGTGGCTGTCGGCGGTTCACCACAGCTCCTCCTCAATACCGGCGCACACAATGAAGCCGCGACCTATCAATC
>CAISZN010000521.1 GCA_903889985.1 uncultured Hyphomicrobiales bacterium
CGGGAACCCGAACTCCGGGAAGCCGAGCGGGCGGCCGTCCTGATACAGGAAGTATTCCTGCTCGAAGCCGAACCAGGCGCCGGCGTCATCGAGAATGGTCGCGCGCTTGTTCGAGGCATGCGGCGTGACGCCATCGGGCATCATCACTTCGCACATCACGAGCACGCCGTTGGTGCGCTCGCTGTCCGGATAAACGGAGACAGGCTTCAGCACGCAGTCGGAGCTATGGCCCTCGGCCTGCATCGTCGAGCTGCCGTCAAAGCCCCAGAGCGGAAGCTGCTCGAGGGTCGGGAAGCTGTCGAACTCCTTGATCTGCGTCTTGCCACGCAGGTTCGGCACCGGCGTATAGCCGTCGAGCCAGATGTACTCGAGTTTGTATTTCGTCATTCGATCCTCGCAAATTCTGCCCGCGCGCCGGGTGGCCCTCCGAACACACAACCGCGGAGGCCCTGACGAAGGAAAGCATTTGTCGTGCCATTCGGCGAGGTAATGGCTCGCGCTTGATTTTGGGCTATTTGTCTAGTTCTTGTCCGGCCAAAAGATTATTTTTGGAACAAAATGATTATAAAGTGGGCAAATTAGTTGCCAAAAACTTGATCCTGACGGTGGGACTAACTCCAGCTTCGCGCGTTATAGAATCACACACGATGCCAAAACGGTGTCGGAGGAGGGCTGCTCGTGCAGAAGAAGCCTGAATTGACCGCAAAGATTTATCCGTTTCCGACTGAACGTGTGCTGAAGCCAGGGGGCGGCGCAGATGGTCGCCAGCCATTTTCGGCCCGGCCGCCAGCGGCAAGGGCGAATATTGTCTACGGAACGGCCTGGTATCACGACGTGGCCATCAAGGACCACGATCCGACCAGGCGCTGAGGTCAGCCAAAAATCGACCAACCGGTTCGCTTCGCCAGATGTTCAAGGGCGATCCGGCCAAGATGTGAATTGCCCCAGCGGTCGAGCCCCGGTGCCCAGACGGCGATGGACGCGCGTCCGGGTGCAACCGCGAGTATGCCGCCGCCGACACCACTTTTTCCCGGCAGGCCCACGCGATAGGCAAACTCCCCCGACCCGTCATAATGGCCGCAGGTCAGCATCAAGGCATTGATGCGTCGGGCCCGCTCTGCAGAAATCACACTCAATCCAGTGGTCGGATTTCGCCCGCCATAGGCGAGATAGCGGCCAGCCATCGCGAGCTGGATGCAGCTCATGGCAATCGAGCAGTGATGAAAATAGACGCCGAGGGCGAGCTCGACAGGGTTTTCCAGAACACCGAAGGATTTCATGTAATTGGCAAGGGCAAAATTGCGGAAGCCGGTTCGCTTTTCGGAAGCTGCAACGGCTTCGTCCATGCGGATCGACGGGTCCTCGGCGACGAAATGCAAAAAGCGCAGAATTTCGCCCAGTGTCTCCTTTGGCTGGTGGCCGGAGAGCAAAGCATCGGTGACAGCAATGGCGCCTGCATTGATGAAGGGGTTTCTCGGGATCCCGCGCTCATGCTCTAGCTGGACAATGGAGTTGAAGGGATCGCCTGAGGGCTCCCGGCCGACCCTTTTCCAAAGTCGGTCACCCACAAGCCCAAGCGCAAGGGTCAGTGTGAAGACCTTTGAAATGCTCTGGATCGAGAATGGAACGTCCGCATCCCCGCCTTTGTGCACCACGCCTTCGCGGTCGATCACGGCCAGGCCGAACTGGTTCACGTCGACACCTGCGAGTTCCGGGATGTATTTCGCCGCTTCGCCACGATCTGTCCGCAGGCGCATCTCCGCCGCAATTTCACGGACGATCAGGTCCAAATCAGGGGGCGGGCTGCTCATGTTCGGCTCCTTCGGGCAGGCCGGTCGCCTGCCGCCAGACAGGACAAGCAAAATTTGCGCGCGGCAGCAATGCCGGTGTCGCAGGGATGGTGGACCACGCGGTCCCGTCGATCGAACTCATCCGATCCTTGTTCATACCTGCGTCATCTGACAAAACAGCGGCGCAACAGCAAAGGGACAGCCACCATGACGGATCAGGGGATCGAGGCACTCGGACTGCGCCAGTCGCCAGAAGGTGGAGCGCTGATCATCGATGGCAAGCTTGTCTCCCAGAGTGTGCTTGCTGACGTGGCTGAAAAGGCGGCAGTCCTGACTGCCCGAGGCATGCGTCCCGGCCTTGCTGTGGTCCTTGTGGGCGAGGATCCGGCAAGTCAGGTCTACGTGAAGTCAAAGGGCAAGGCAGCCGAGTCCTGTGGTTTTCATTCGATCCAGCACACCCTGCCGGTGGAAACCCCGCAGGCCGATCTCGTGGCCCTCGTCGAGGCGCTGAACCGGGATCCTGCGATCCATGGCATTCTGGTCCAGTTGCCCCTGCCGAGGCATATCGATGCAACCAAGGTGCTTGAGACCATCTCGCCGGCCAAGGACGTCGATGGCTTCCACCCCGTGAATGCCGGGCTCTTGGCTATTGGCGATATCGAGCGCGCGCTCGTGCCCTGCACGCCAGCCGGGTCCATGATCCTTCTGCAGCGGGCGGCCAAGGCCCTTAAAATCGATCTCGCGGGCCGCGATGCGGTGGTCGTGGGACGCTCCAACATCGTTGGCAAGCCCATGGCGCAGCTTCTGCTCGCCCAGAACTGCACCGTTACCCTTGCTCATTCGCGCACTCATGACCTGCCTGCCGTGGTTGGGCGGGCCGAGATCCTCGTGGCGGCGGTTGGCCGTCCGGAAATGGTGCTCGGCGAATGGGTGCGTCCTGGAGCCTTGGTCATCGACGTTGGCATCAATCGCGTCCCGGGAACCGGCCTCGACGCACAGGGCCGGCCAAAGACCCGCCTCGTGGGCGACGTGGCCTTCGCGGAGGCGGCCAAGCGGGCAGCGGCGATCACCCCGGTTCCGGGTGGTGTTGGTCCCATGACCATTGCCATGTTGATGTCGAATACGCTTTCGGCGGCGACACGCATCGCAGGCTGACGATGGCCCGCGTCGTGCTATCCTGCACGGCAGCAG
>CAISZN010000522.1 GCA_903889985.1 uncultured Hyphomicrobiales bacterium
AATAGACGTCCTGCCCCTCGATGCAGATTTTTGCGGGCACGAGCGCGTGGCAGACGTCACAGAGCGAGGTCGTCTGGCCGTAGAACTGATAGGGACGCGCTTTTCGGCTTGGGGCTGTGGACATGCAAAATCCTGAGTCGACATGCGCAGGCTATGACAAGGACGATGCTTTGCCAAAGTACCCCGAACACCCTCCCCTTGATGGGGAGGGTCGGCGTGCGAAGCACGACGGGGTGGGGTGAGGCTGCGATTTCTTCTCGGGTTTGGTTGAAGCCGCGATGGGTCTTACGCGCCCTGATCGCGCGCGACCCCCACCCCGTCAGGGCCTCGCCCTCCCGACCCTCCCCGCAAGGGGAAGGGTGTGGGACCGCGCCAGCAGGACGCCGGCATAGATCACCAGGGCCACCGAGGCGCCGTCAAAAACCGTGACCGGGCCGAGCACGGCCCCATAGGGCTTCAGCTGCTCCCAGCCGAGCCTCTGCAGGCCATAGAAGCCAACCGCCAGCGTGAAGCCATTGACTGCCACGAAGGCATTTCTGCGAGCCAGAAGCGCGAGATAGCCGATGAGGAACAAGGCCATGGTGGCACTCTCATAGAGCTGCACCGGATGGCGGGAGACGCCATCGCCGAAATCCACGCCCCAGGGCATTGAGGTCTCGACCCCATAGGTGAAATCATCCAGTCCGCCGAGGAAGCAGCCTATGCGCCCCACCGCAATACCGATCGCCAGGGGAGCCGCCAGCCGAGCGCCGGTGCGGCCGGACAGGCCACTGGCGAGCTTGTAGGTCTCGACCGACAGGATGCCCCCGACGATGGCCCCTTCGATGGACCGGGCGATGCCCTCCATGCCGCTGGCCCACAGGTTGAGCGTACCGAAGACATAGGCCCCGAGCGCCGAGCCGAAGACGAGGATGGGCAGGTGCCAGCCCGCCTGGGATGGGCGGGGCGGCAGCAGGTCGCCTCGCCAGCGCGAGACGACGAACCCCATGGCAAGGGCGCTCGCCCAGGCGAGGAGATCAAAGAGACTGTGCCAGGCGAGCGGGGTCATGGCGGCAGGATAGCGGTGCTGGAGGAGAGGCCAACGAAAAACCCCGGACCAGAGATCCGGGGTTTCAGAAGGTCTTGCGGGTCCCGCTTACTTGGCGTCGCGCTGGTCGCGCTTGCCAAGGGTGCGCAGGCGCAGGGCGTTGAGCTTGATGAAGCCCGCCGCGTCGCGATGATCATAGGCGACCTTGCCCTCCTCGAAGGTGACGAGGTCCTGGTCATAGAGCGAATGGGGCGACTGGCGGCCAACGACGCGGACAGTCCCCTTGTAGAGCTTCAGGCGGACGCGGCCGGTGACATGCTCCTGGCTCTTGTCGATCAGGGCCTGCAGCATTTCGCGCTCGGGCGAGAACCAGAAGCCGTTGTAGATGAGCTCCGCATACTTGGGCATCAGCTCATCCTTGAGATGGGCTGCGCCGCGATCCAGCGTGATCGACTCGATGCCGCGATGGGCCTGCAGCAGGATGGTGCCGCCGGGCGTCTCATAGACACCGCGCGACTTCATGCCCACGAAGCGGTTCTCGACGAGGTCGAGGCGGCCGATGCCATTGGCCTTGCCCAGTTCGTTGAGCTTGGTCAGCAGGGTGGCCGGCGACATCTTCACACCGTCGATAGCCGTTGCATCGCCCTTCTCGAAATCGACCGTGATTTCGGTGACGACATCGGGGGCGTCCTCCGGCGCAATGGTGCGCATGTGGACATATTCCGGCGGCTCGACCCACGGGTCTTCCAGCACCTTGCCCTCTGAGGAGGAGTGCAGCAGGTTCGCGTCGACCGAGAAGGGTGCCTCGCCGCGCTTGTCCTTGGCGATCGGGATCTGGTGCTCCTCGGCGAAGGCGATCAGTGCCTCGCGGCTCTTGAAATCCCACTCGCGCCAGGGGGCGATGACGTGGATGCCGGGCTCCAGCGCGTAGTAGCCGAGCTCGAAGCGGACCTGGTCGTTGCCCTTGCCGGTGGCGCCATGGGAGACGGCGTCAGCGCCGACCTTGCGGGCGATCTCGATCTGCTTCTTGGCGATGAGCGGGCGGGCGATGGAGGTGCC
>CAISZN010000523.1 GCA_903889985.1 uncultured Hyphomicrobiales bacterium
GACACGCTTGAAATCATCCGGGATGTGCACCTGCTCGAAAGCCGCGCGCACATCGGCAAAATATTCGGTCGGCGCCTTTCCTGAACAGGTGCCGTGCTTGCGCCACTCGTAGCGCGCGAGCCCTTCATCCGGGAACAGTCCCCTTGTCATGTCGAGCGCCTGCCGGGACAGCGGCCGGGAGGAGGGATCACAATCAGACGGGAAGCCATGTTCGAACTGGGGCCAGAGCCCGTGCACGACAAAGCCGAGGCCAGCGCCAGGGTCGCACTGACTGCTGGAGCGCCCGCTACCGCTCGTGGCGCAAAAACCGGACGACCATGACAGGGCCAGAACATAGAAGTCGAAATGGCCGGTCGAAGCGTTTCCCCGTTGCGGCAGGTTGCCCTGCCGTGGGAACGGCGCCGGACGGAGCTGGCCGGGCCGGAAGGCGTTCGGATCGTTCCAATCCTGACAATGGTCGAGGATGCAGCCGGAGTTAAATCCGCTCTGGGCGGCGGCAGGCAAAACCTGCGTGCATAGACCGAATGCGAGCAGGATTAGAGCCGAGAGGCCGCGCAGGCCCATATCAGGGCTTCGCAGCCTGGCAGTTCAGGCCATAGGCAAGGTTGCGATCGAGGCCCGTGACGCACCAGTCGACGCCCCAATGGGACAGGATGGAGGGGCCATTACGCAGCAGACCAAGGGAGAGGCTCGACAGGACGCTGCGCAGGCCATCGCCGCCGGTCATGTCCATATCCTCGATCACCGAATAATGGACTGTGCGCTGCTTGCCATCGCTCATGACGGCTTGGGCGCTGCAATAGCGGCGGGGGATATAGTCGAGGCCCGTCACGCGGAAGCCGGTTTCATGAACCCGGTCAAAGCCTTTGATTTCGAGGCCGGACTGCCAGTACTGCCACTCACGGTCCGAGAAACGGGACTGGACCGTGCCCAGCACTGATTCGTCGGTGCACTGGGGCAACAGGCTGTTCCACTCGACATAGCGCCGCTCAGCCGGCGTCGGTGGACGTGCCTGGCTTGCGGCAGCGAAAATCGACGCGGTCGAAGCCACGGCGGCGAAGAGAAGAGCGGACAACCTGACGGACATGATGACTCCCACTGGTCGGCAGGACGATGCGTCGGTGTCCCCGGCAGGTCAAGGGCAGCCCCTGCCTTAGGCTGTCCGCAACCGTCGCCTGTGACTGGAAAACATCAATCCAGCCCTCCCACAAGCCGCATCGTGGGCGGACACAGGACATCAATGACCTCAAGCCCCGGCAGGGCATCGACGGTATGAGCCCCGCGCGCTTTCCATCGGGCGGGGGGCTCCAATGAGGCCATCAGGGTCTGGACGAACGAATCCGGGGCCAGCCGCTCGATCCGGGCGAAGGCCAGGCTGCTGCCATAGCCGGCGGAACAATCTTGCACCGGCCGCCAGAGCGCACCGTCCCGAATGAAGGCCCTCCCAGCCGGCCGGGCAGCCCGAGCGTCTATGACCACGGGATTGGTCGCGTGAGGCGTCCATGGTCCCTCCAGCCGGGCCGCATGAAAGAGGCCGAGGGTGTCCCAGCTCGACTCGCCCGGCTCCGAAAGCGCGGCAAAGAGCCACCAGAGGTCACCGTGACGGATAAGGGTCACGTCGGCCGCGTACACACCCGAAACCAGAGTGGCAACCTTGACCCAGCCGCCCGGCAGTTGCTCGGCCCGCCAGAGCTCAATCGTTGCCCGCCCTGAGGTCTCCGGGATCATGAAGACCGATCCCTCATGAGCAAAGACTTGCGGATAGGAGAGATGGCAATCTTCTTCCAAAACCGGCTGCGGAACGCCAGTGAGACCATTGGGACCCACCTCCACGACGGAGATAAGGCCTCGCGCCGTGGCAAAGGGAAACTCCTCACAGAAGAGCCAGGTGCGTCCCTCATGGCAGAACAGGAAAGGATCGGCGTAATAGCGCGCGGCATCATCCGACAGGATCTCATAGGGCTGCTGCGGCCAGGCGAGGCGTTCGTGCAAGGATGTGCCCGGGGCTGTCTGACGCCAGGCAATGCGCCAGTGTTCCTGACCCCGCGACAGGGCCAGGAGCCGCCCAGCGATCCGCGCCGCGATCCTGGACAGGGCAGCCTTGGCCAGCGAGAGAGGGCCCATCAAGGTAGCGCCTGAGGCCGCGGTCGCTACCTCACCCGTGGCACCGCTCATGAACCTGCCGACC
>CAISZN010000524.1 GCA_903889985.1 uncultured Hyphomicrobiales bacterium
GCCTGCGCTGGCATTGCGGGCTTCTATGAAGTGGCCGCCATTCAGGGACAGGCCAATGCCTCGCTGGTGGCGGGCTACGGCTTTACCGGCATTCTCGTCTCCTTCCTCGCACGGCACAATCCGATCGCAGTGGTGGTCGTGTCCATCATGTTCGGTGGCATCGTCGCCTCGGGCGGCCTGATCCAGAGGCGCATGGGCCTGCCCGATGCAACCGTGCTGGTTCTGCAGGGACTGACGTTTGTCGTGCTGCTCGTGTCGGAGACGCTCTATGGGCGCTTCGCCATCTTCAAGGTCAAGGGAGGCGTCGACCGCACATGAGCGACAACACCCTCATCATCGTCCTCGTGTCCATCCTTGGCGGCGCGCTGCGTGTCTCGACGCCCTTCATGTTCGTGGCGCTGGGCGAATGCCTGACGGAAAAATCCGGCCGCGTGAATCTCGGGCTGGAAGGCACGCTCGTGCTCGGCGCCATGAGCGCCTATGCGACGTCCTACCACACCGGCTCGCCATGGGCCGGCGTGCTGGCGGCAGGCTGTGCAGGCGCTTTGCTCGGCTCCATTCACGGCTATGTCTGCAAGCTTCCGCGCGTCAATGACGTGGCCATCGGCATTGCCATGATGCTGTTTGGAACCGGCATCGCCTTCTTCTTCGGCAAGGCCTACATCCAGCCGACCGCGCCGCGCCTGCCCTCGATCCCGCTGGGCGACTGGACGGGAAGCCCGCAACTTGCCACCGCGCTGCAGATCAATCCGCTTCTGATCGTCGGCATCATTGTCGCGGTGATCATGGCCTGGGGCTTCGCCAACACGAAATGGGGCCTCATCGTACGCATGAGCGGCGACAGCGCCCCCTCTGCGAAAGCCATGGGCGTCTCCGTCGATCTCGTGCGTTTTGTCGCGACCACGGCCGGCGGCTTTCTGGCTGGCATCGGCGGCGCATTCCTCTCGCTCTACTACCCCGGTTCATGGAACCAGGGCCTGTCCTCTGGCCAGGGCCTGATGGCGGTGGCGCTGGTCATTTTCGCGCGCTGGAACCCCATCCGCTGCGTCGTTGCAGCCCTGCTGTTTGGCGCAACCGGCGCCATCGGCCCGGCCCTGCAATCCGTTGGCGTGACGCAGGGCTACTACTTCTTCAACGCGGCGCCCTACATCCTGACGCTCTTCATCATGATCGCTTCGGCGGGATCGAAGAATGCGTCGCGCGATGTGCCCGGCGAATTGTCGATCACCAAGTGAGGTGTTCCCCATGAACGGTCTCGGCGGACTGAACAAGAGCCCGAACGGCGTCGTCATCGGTCTGGTGCAGCTTCAACTGCCGATCGTGGTGACACCGGACGACCTTGCAGTGCAGACACAGCGCATCGTCGACATGGTGGGCAAGGCGCGCCGCAATCTGGCGACCATGGATCTCGTCGTGTTCCCGGAATATGCGCTGCACGGCCTGTCGATGGATACCAATCCGGCGATC
This sequence comes from uncultured Hyphomicrobiales bacterium, assembly GCA_903889985.1. Lineage (GTDB taxonomy): Bacteria > Pseudomonadota > Alphaproteobacteria > Rhizobiales > Beijerinckiaceae > Terripilifer. The sequence continues at coordinate 1,468 of CAISZN010000524.1, forward strand.
ATGTGCTCGCTCGACGGGCCAGAGGTTGCGGCCTTCAAGCAGGCCTGCATCGACAATCGCATCTGGGGCTGTTTCTCCATCATGGAGTACAATCCGGATGGCAATCCCTATAATTCGGGACTTGTCATCAACGATCTGGGCGAGATCAAGCTCTATTACCGCAAGCTGCATCCGTGGGTTCCCGTCGAGCCATGGGAGCCGGGTGATCTCGGCATTCCGGTGATCGATGGCCCGAACGGCTGCAAGCTCGCGCTCATCATCTGCCACGACGGCATGTTCCCCGAGATGGCGCGTGAATGTGCCTATAAGGGTGCGGAGATCATGATCCGCACGGCAGGCTATACCGCGCCAATCCGCCAGTCCTGGCGCTTCACCAACCAGTCGAATGCCTTCTGCAACCTCATGGTCACGGCCAACGTCTGCATGTGCGGCAGCGATGGCTCCTTCGATTCCATGGGCGAAGGCATGATCGTCAATTTCGACGGCACCGTGATTTCGCACGGCACGACCGGCCGTGCTGACGAGATCATCACGGCCGAGGTGCGCCCCGACCTCGTGCGCGAGGCAAGAAAGTACTGGTCGGTGGAGAACAACATCTACCAGCTTGGCCATCGTGGCTTCACAGCAGTCGATGGTGGTGCGCAGGACTGCCCCTATACCTTCATGCAGGACATGGTGGCCGGCAAATACAGGCTGCCTTGGGAGGATGAAGTCCTTTACAAGGATGGCACCTCCTGCGGCTTCGAGAAGCCGGTGCGCAAATATGGCGAGAAGATCGCCAAGGCCGCGGAGTGACCATGACCAGCGTCTCCGCCGCTCCCTATCTCTGGCCGTTTGACGGCGACCTCACGCCGCAGAATACGGCGCTGATCATCATCGACATGCAGATCGATTTCTGCGGCAAGGGCGGCTATGTCGATGCCATGGGCTATGACATCTCGCTCACGCGTGCGCCCATCGAGCCTATCCGCGCCGTGCTCGCCACCGCCCGCAAGATCGGCATGCATGTGATCCACACGCGCGAGGGCCATCGCCCTGATCTTTCCGACCTGCCTGCCAACAAGCGCTGGCGCTCGCGCCAGATCGGTGCAGGCATCGGTGATGTTGGCCCCTGTGGCAAGGTGCTGGTGCGCGGCGAGCCGGGCTGGGAGATCATCCCGGAGCTTTCGCCCCTGCCCGGCGAGCCGATCATCGACAAGCCCGGCAAGGGCTCGTTTTACGCCACCGATCTTGAACTGCTGCTGCATCGCTCCGGCATCCGCAACATCGTCCTGACCGGCATCACGACTGACGTCTGCGTGCACACGACCATGCGCGAGGCCAATGACCGCGGCTTCGAATGCCTGCTGCTTGAGGACTGCTGCGCGGCGACCGATCCGGGCAAC
>CAISZN010000525.1 GCA_903889985.1 uncultured Hyphomicrobiales bacterium
CCCGCGCCCGCCTGCCCGGTGATCCTGCATTTTGGCAGCAAGGACCGGCTGATCCCCGTCTCTGACGTGGAGAAGATCAGGGCCTCCCGGCCGGAGGTGCCAAACTATCTCTATGACGCGGGCCACGGCTTCGATGGCAACACGCCCGAGGCTGCGGTGATCGCCCGGACCCGCACGATGGCGCTCTTCCGGGCCAACATTGGTTGAGGCAGGGATGCGCGCGGCCCAACTTGGAGCGCGCGCATGGTCCTGCTAGACCCTGCGGCGAAGATGTCGCGGGAGCGCCCCATGAGTGAGATGAAGATCGTCATTGCCGGAGCCGCCGGGCGCATGGGCCGCATGCTCGTGCAGACCGTCACCGCCACGCAGGGCGCGGTTGTATCTGGCGCGCTGGAGCGTCCGGGCTCCTCCGCCCTCGGGCAGGATGCCGGCACGCTCGCCGGCGTGGGTGCGCTGGGCGTGCTGCTGAGCGATGACGCCCTCTCCGTCATTGCCAAGGCCGATGCGCTGATCGATTTCACCACGCCGGCCAGCACGGTCGAGCTGGCAGGGCTGGCCGCGCAGGCGCGCATCGTCCATGTGATCGGCACCACCGGCCTCTCGGGCGAGGACTTCGCGAAGATCGACGCCGCCGCCCGCCATGCAGTCATCGTGCGCTCGGGCAACATGAGCCTTGGCGTCAACCTGCTCGCGGGCCTCGTGAAGAAGGTCGCAGCGACCCTTGGCGAGGACTACGACATCGAGATCCTCGAGATGCATCACCGCATGAAGGTGGATGCGCCCTCGGGCACGGCCCTGCTGCTGGGCGAAGCGGCCGCTGCGGGTCGCGCGATCAAGCTGGCGGACCATTCCCAGCGCGTGCGCGATGGACACACGGGCGCGCGCACCCCCGGCGACATCGGCTTTGCGACCCTGCGCGGCGGCAGCGTGGTGGGTGACCACAATGTCATCTTCGCGGGTCCGGGCGAGCGGCTGGAGCTTGCCCACAAGGCTGAGGACCGTGGCATTTTCGCCCGCGGTGCAGTGCGCGCCGCCATGTGGGGCAAGGGCCGCATGCCCGGCCACTATTCCATGCAGGATGTGCTGGGATTGAACGAGGCGTGAGCCATCTCCCTCTCCCGCCTGCGGGAGAGGGTTGGCGTGAGGGCGCTGCGGTTCTCCACGCGGCTGAAGTTGAAGAGCCCGCCGACCCCTCATCCTCACCTTCTCCCCACCTGCGGCGGGGAGAAGGAGGCGGCAGCATCGCGGATCTTGCCAGTCATTTCGTCACGCATCAGCGACGGCAGTGAACTCAGTCATCCATGCGCACCGAACTCGCCCCCGGCCTGATCTACCTGCCCGGCTTCTATGACCGGGCCGCGCAGGCCGCCCTGCTCGCGGATGTCCGCGCCGTCATGGCGGAGGCGCCGCTCTTCACCCCGCGCATGCCGCGCACCGGGCAGCCCTTTTCCGTGCGCATGACCAATTGTGGTCTGCTCGGCTGGGTCTCGGATGTGCAGGGGGGCTATCGCTACCAGCCGCGCCATCCGGAGACGGACCGGCCATGGCCGGCCATCCCCGCCTCGGTGCTTCGGGCCTGGGACGAGGCCGGGGCCTATGGGCACCCGCCGGAAGCCTGTCTGGTAAATTTCTATAGCCCG
>CAISZN010000526.1 GCA_903889985.1 uncultured Hyphomicrobiales bacterium
GCCCCGGGGACCGGTGTCACACGATCGATGCGGAAAATCGTCTGGACGCAGGACACCGGAATGCCAAGGCGTTCACCAGCAACAAGCACGACGAAGATGCCGTCGTTGTTCATCTCGAAGGCCGCATTCGCATCCAGGGTGGTCTGTGTCTCTGCGAGCGCCTTCATAGGGCAATCTCCGCAAGGACCTGCGACTCGATTGCATGCTTGTTGAACCCGCGCCCATCGAGTGCCTCGGCCAGGGCCCGGATCAATGCAGCGCGATCAAACTTGCCGACGGCCCCTCGCATGCCAGCGGTGCGGGCGGCCTCGATCACGGCAGAAGCAGCATGAGCCGCCAGCGCGATCACGGGAATATCTGCACGACGGGGATCAGCAAGGATGGTCTGCGCCAGCGCATAGCCATTCATCTCGGGCATGTCGATATCGGTGATCACGGCATCGAAATCCGCGCCTCTGTCGAACATGGAGAGCACCTCGCGGGCGGAGCTCGCGGTGGTCACTTCATAGCCCGCTGCAGAAACGATCGGCCCCAGCATGTCGCGGAAAAACTCACGATCATCGACCACCAGCACATGGAAGCGCTTTGCGTGGCCGCGCGAGAAGGCATTTGGCCTGGCGAGCCTCATGAAATGAGTGATGTCGAGGATCTCGGTCATCGCCCCATGCACAACTGTCGAGCCAAGCAGACCCTCGTGCTCCTCAGCGATCTCGATATCGAGACGGTCCTCGATGATGTCGACGATCTCGCCAACAAGCAGGCCCATGGGTTCACCACCCACGCCGACCACAAGCACCGGACGCGTCGCTGTCGGGCTCTTTCCCGGCAGGTTGCCAAGATCGATGAGCGGCATCAAACGACCCTGATGGCGCATGATCGGCAGACCATAGGAATTAAGCGAGGGCGCCCCCTCGAGCTGCTCAATGCGTGAGATGAGCGAGAGTGGAACCGCCTTCTGTGGTCCCTCGCCTGCCCTGAATAAAATAAGGCGCATTGGCTCTTCGCGCGGCACGAAGGCAACAGGGTCTCGCGACACGCTGTATTCGCTGGAATTGTCGACACCGATCCGGCGCGCAACGCCTGGTGGATCCAGGATCAGCACAACGGCCCCATCGCCAAGGATCGTGTTACCGGAAAACATTGTCAGCTGCGAAAGCGATGAGGCAAGTGGCTTGACGACGATTTCCTGAACATCTGACACGGCATCGACGATGAGACCGAAGTCCATCGATCCGACGCGCATCACGACAACCAGGGGCTCGACTCCGGGGCGGAGCGGTCGGGGATCCAATCCGAGTAGCTGTCCAAGGTCTGCGATCGGCAGGACATGCTCGCGCAACTGCAGGACAAGTGCGCCCTGCACATTTTCGATCCGGGCGGCCTCACTGTGCACGCCCACGGCCTCGACGACGGAATGCTGGGGCAAGGCAAAGCGATGGCCCCTGCTTTCAACGATCAGGGCTGGAGCAATGGCGAGCGTCAGCGGAATTTTCAGGCTGAAGGTTGTCCCCCTGCCCCAGTTCGAGGTCAGGCCGATGGACCCACCGATGGCCTCAATATTTTCCCGCACGACATCCATGCCGACGCCGCGACCAGAGACACTCGTGACGGCGGCCGCTGTCGAAAAGCCGGGAGCGAAAATGAAGCGGCAGACCGCCTCGTTCGTCATCAGATCGAGTTCCGCCTCGGAGGCCAGACCATTGGCCAGAGCCTTGCGCCGGATCGCGTCCACATCAAGCCCACGGCCGTCGTCGGAAATCTCGATGACGATGTGTCCGGCCTGATGTGATGCTCCGACACGAACCGTCCCGGCTTCCATCTTGCCTGCAGCCCGGCGTGCCGCGGGAGGCTCGATTGCATGGTCCGCGCAGTTGCGGATCATGTGGGTGAGTGGATCGCGCAGCAGTTCAATGAGCTGGCGATCCAGCTCGGTGTCGGAGCCTTCTGTCACCAGGGCGATCTTTTTCCCAAGTTCTGCGGAGAGCTCGCGCACGAGGCGCGGCAGATTCGAGAAGAGCCGCCCGATGGGCTGCATCCGCGCCCGCATGACGTTGTCCTGCAGGTCCGTCGTCAGCGACGAGAGCCGTTGCAGAGGCGCCTTAAGCTGTTCGTCTTCAGCGTGGCGCGTGATCTCAAGAAGCTGGTTACGCGTGAGCACAAGCTCCGAGACGAGCGCCATCATGCGCTCCAGCGTCCCGACAGACACGCGGATGGTACTCGGCGCGCTAGCCTGTGAGGGGGCAGACTCTGACCAAGAGGAAAGTGCTGAAAGGACTTCAGTTGGCTCTGCCGCTTTGGGCAAGGAATCCAGCGCCTCGGATTCGAGCGTGTGCCGCTCATCAATAGGCCCGACTTCGGAATTGATGGCCGTCAGCAGATCATCGTCACTGCCTTCCGGCTCGACGGATGCCTTCTCGATCTCGGCCAGCATGAAACGGATACGATCGATGGCGGAGAGGATCAGGGATACACGCCCCGAAGTTGCCGGAGCGCCTTCGCGAAGCTGGCTGATCAGGGTTTCAGCCGCATGGGCGAGATTGGCCAGCCGGTCGAGACCAAGGAACCCGCAAGTGCCCTTGATCGAATGAACGAGTCGGAAAATTGACGCGATAATACGCGCGTCGGTCGGATCCTGCTCGAACTGAACGAGCTGGGAACCGACCGCCTCAATCTGCTCGCCAGCTTCGGCGATGAAATCTTTAAGAAGATCTTCCATCCGACGACCTGTCGGGGCTAACGACACGCGCCCCTGACCTGCCGAAACATGACGGAAACCCGTTAAGGGAGACTTTCAGTTAGCGGCTGCACTATCAGGCAGCAGCCTCTTCAGCGGGTGTTTCTTCGGCTGCTTCAGCTTTCGCAGACAGAACGATGCCCTCAGCGTCACTGCGTACCTCGATCGACATGCCGACCGTGCGCGCTACAAGGCCCGTGTAGAAGGCCTGAATGCCGTGGGCATCGACCGTCTCGTTCTCCGGAGTTCCGGCTAGAAGGGCTGGCACCGAATGCGCGAGGCGCATGTTAGGGCCCTTCGAATGGAGCGAGATCGAGGTCGCCGCCTCTCCACCTTCAATGGTAACGGTCAGTTGGCCACCGCGCGGGATCGCCGCTGCCGCAATCAGGCAAAGATTCAGGACAAGCTTGACCTTGTTCTTCGGCATCAGGACGCGCGGCACATTCCACTCGACCACCGTCCGATCGTCAGCAATCAGGTTTCGCGCGACCTGCTCGGCATCGCCCGTGTCGATCGAGGCGCCAGCAGAACCCGCGGCACCGAAGGCGAGACGACAGAACTGCAGGCGAGCCGAGGCGGTCTTGGCACTCTTCTTGATGAGCTCGGTGGCGAAGGCGCGCATCTCCGCATCCTTCTCGTCCTCGAGCACCTCGAGGCCATTCACGATGGCGCCCACGGGGCTGATCACGTCATGGCACACGCGCGAACACAGGAGGGCGGCAAGATCGAGGGCGTCCAGGGCGAAGACCGACATGGGATCCATCCGTGTGAGGACGCAGGTCGCGTCCGGTGATAGCTGAGAAACCGCCCGGGCCGGCGGACCGGCTGGTGCGGAAACACGAACGCAACTGCTGTACGGAACACGCTGGAAGCGCGACGAATCAGCAGCGTCGCGATGCTATTCCTGCGGGTTAGGTGATAACCCTGCGGGAAAGGCTTTGCAAAGCCGACTCCGGCCATGGCGCGACGCCCCGTTTTATGACATGCCGTCGGTTAACCTCTGGTTTACTTCGACGGACTCCGGCCATGACGCTTCCTGCCGACGACGACGCGCTGGCCGCTGAGCTTGGCGATATCGCGCTCGCAGCCGCTGTCCCGGTGATGGACATCTTCGCGGCAGGCCCGCAAGCCCGGCTCAAACCTGACGCCTCGCCTGTCACGGAAGCCGACGTCCTCTCGGAAAGCATCATTCTCGCCCGCCTCGCCGCGCGGTTCCCTGACGTCCCTGTTGTCGCGGAAGAGGCCTCGGCTTGTGGGTACCAGATGCGGGCTGCGCGGGAATTCTTCCTTGTCGACCCGCTAGATGGCACGCGCGAGTTTCTCGACCGAAAAGACGAGTTCACCGTCAATATTGCCCTCGTCCGCGAAGGAAAGCCCGTAGCAGGCGCTGTCTATGCGCCTGCCAGAAACCGGCTTTGGATCGCTGGCCGGAAGGCGTTCGAGATGCGCGCGACCCCAGGCATGGCCCTGCCCGTTGCAGATCTTTGGCACCCTGTTCACATCAGGGCGTCCCGGGGGGCCGCCCTGGCGCTCGTTTCACGGTCCCACCTCCTGCCGGAAGTGCACAGCTTCCTTGCAAGAGGCCCCGTGGCAGATAGCGTGCCGATGGGATCGTCCTTGAAATTCTGCATCATCGCCTCGGGGGAGGCTGATATGGCACCGCGCTTTGGCCCGACAATGGAATGGGACACGGCGGCGGGCGATGCGGTTCTTCGGGCTGCCGGTGGCCAGACTCTGGGGCTGGACGGCCACCTGTTGACCTATGGTCATGAGGTCAGGGGCTTTCGCAACGGCAGCTTTGTCGCCATCGGAGATGCTGCCCTCGCGGTAACTTTTGGAATCCTGCCGATTCACTAAGATTCGAATGAAAAACTCGAACCGAGGTTAATAAGCCTGCATTTATGCTACAACTAGACAGTCGCCTGATTGGTCCCAACCATGGCGATTGGTCTGCCTCCCGTTGTTCGGTCTGGAGCCCCGAACAACTCGTTTTGCGGGACGTGTCATGCTGAGTTCCCTTACCTCCTTGCAGCTGCCTGTATCGAGCAGCACGGCCTCGTGGCATCTATCCACGCCCGGAACAATCGGCGGGTCGCAAAACCCTGCACTGGCTCAGACAGATATCAGCCGAATAGCAGCGCACTTCCAGCGCGAGGCCCCGCGGATCCAGAGCGCATCTGACCTGCTGAATGATCCGAATTCCCTGACGGTGGTCGAACAGGCATTGGGTTTTTCCACGGTGGTCGCCGGACCGGATCGGGAGACACAAGCCGCTTTGCTGGATTCAATGATCAACGTTCTGGACTTTCAGATCCCGTCGCAGATCCAGAAGTTCATCGAACTCTACACCGCACGTGCGGCTGTCACGTCAAA
>CAISZN010000527.1 GCA_903889985.1 uncultured Hyphomicrobiales bacterium
GCGATGATGGGCTCGAACACATCGGTCGCAAAGCGTGAGCGCGAGACGATGTAACCCACCGCAACGCCCAGCACGAGCGAGATGAAATAGGCCTTGCCGATGGTCTGCAGCGTCACGCTCACTGCTGACCAGAACTGACCCGTCGTCACGAGACGCGAGAAGGCCGCCCAGACCGCCTCGGGTGCGGGCAGGAACAGCCGGCTGACGCTGTTGGTGACGGTGAGCCCGTACCAGACGCCGCCCATGATCGCCAGAAAGGCAATCTGCGTGGAGCGTTGCGTGAAGGCGTCGCGATCCATGCTCAGGCTCCCGCCGGGTCGCGCTGGGACGCCATGGCCTGGCGGATTTCATCGCGCAGCAGCGCATAGAGATCGTTGCGCAGCTCGCTGAAGCGCGGCTCCAGCATGAAGTCAGGCGAGCGCGGATGAGCCTCGCCCACATTGACAATGGTCTTGATGCGACCCGGCCGCGCCGTCATCACCACGATGCGATCGGAAAGAAACACAGCCTCTGCCAGAGAATGCGTGACGAAGACGATGGTCTTGCCGGTCTCAGCAAGCAGGATCGAGAGATCCTCGCCCAGCACCATGCGCGTCTGCTCGTCGAGCGCGGCGAAGGGCTCGTCCATCAGCAGGATATTCGTCTTCACGCAGATACCGCGCGCCATGTTGACACGCTGGCGCATGCCAACCGAGAGCTGGTTGGGATAGTGGTTGGCAAAGCTTGCCATGCCGACCGCCTTCAGCGCCGCCATGGACCGATCATCCCATTCCGACTTGGGCACATTCTGGAATTTCAGCGCGATGCGGAAATTCTCGATCACCGTGTACCAGGGGAAGAGCGTGCTCTCCTGGAACACGAAAGCGATCTCGTCGGGATGGGGCGCGCCATCGACGCGCTTTCCACCGACAAGCACTTCGCCTTCGGTGGGACGGAACAGCCCGCCAACCACGTTGAGCAGGGTGCTCTTGCCGCAGCCCGAAGGCCCAAGCAGGCAGACGAACTCCCCGCGTCCAATATCGAGAGAGACATTGTCGAGGGCGAGCACCGCATTCGCGGAACCCTGCTCGCCATAGCGCTGGGTGACATTGCGAATCGAGATGGCTGGCGCCGCATCCCCGCCCTGAACAATGCGGGCGGAGCCGTCGGAGGTCAGGGCTGCATGAGTCATGGTCTGCACGGGCGGTCCTGTTCGTTGCGACGCAAAGCTCAGAGCTTCACCGGCGTGAATTGCGGGTCATAGAGGAGCTTGGCGTCCGGCACGAAATCGAGCACGCCGAGGTCCTTGAGCGAGCCTCGGATGATGTCGAGCGCCTTGGGCGAGAAGGCGCCGTCGTAAGACATCATGCCCATCTCCGTATCATAGGCGAGGTCGATGACCTTCTCGCTCAGGTTCATGGTCTTGGCCGTGGACTTCACCGTGGGCGCGCGGTTATCGCGCATGAAGGCCGCGGTCTTGAACCAGGCGCGCAGGAAGGCGCGCACCACATCCGGCTTGTCCTTGATCAGTGCGTCGGAGGCATAGATCACATGGGTATGAAAGTCGGGCACGATCTCGCCGAAGGTCATCAGCACACGGCCCGCCCCCTGCTCCTGCAGGTCGAGGCCTTCTTCCGTCGATGTCACCGAGGCCTGCAGCTCACCGCTTTTCATGGCGACATTGCGCGTGCGCACCTCGCCCATGGGCACGACTTCGACGCCATCGGGGCCCCAGCCCTCCTTCACGGCAATCGAACGCGCCAGCCAGTCGGTGAGCGAGCCCGCGGTGCTGACGCCAATGCGCTTGCCCTTGAGATCGGCAATGGTCTTGGGCCCATTGTTCATGACAACGAGCGCCATGTTGCGCGGCTCGCTGGCGAGCGAGGCCACCGCACGCGCTGGCACGCCCTTCACCGCATAGCCCATGCCCGGACCGGAGCCGACGCCGAAGTCGAGTGCCTTGGCGGCAAAGGCCTGCTGCATGCGTCCATCCCCCTGGAAGGTCGAGATGGTGGCATCAAGGCCTTCCCGCTCGAAGAAGCCCTGTTCCTTGCCGAGTTCCAGACCGGCCATGGGGAAGGAGGAAGAGATCGCCTTGCCGATCCGAATTGGAGTCGCAGCAAGGGCTCGCCCGGCCACCAGCGTGGCAAGGGTGGCTCCGGCGCCCGACAAAACTCCACGGCGGGACGCAATGATGCGGTTGATCGCTTGAATCGACATGGTTTCCTCCCGTGGCAGCACGGGTTTGTTCTTGGCTGCCATTCATGAGCCATACCTCATCTGGAGCAACCGGCGTCAAGGCTTCCCCACCTATAGGATATAGGCTATAGGCTTCACATGTTCGTGCCCACCTTCCGGCGTCTGCAGGTTTTCGTCGCGGTTGCCGAAACCGGCAGCTTTGCGGCGGCGGCCCGGCGCCTGGGAATCGCCCAGCCCTCCGTCAGTGCCCATATCCAGAGCCTTGAGAAGGACTGCGCCGGCCCGCTCTTCGAGCGCCGCATGGGCAAGGAGCCCATCCTGACCGAGATTGGCCGGACCTTCCTGCTTCATGCGCGCGGCCTCCTCGCCAATGCCTCGAAGCTTCAGGCGGATGTGGCGCCGCGGGTCGGCGGCGACCAGCAGCTCAACATTGCCTGCCAGCGCTCGCTGGCAACGGCTGTCCTGCGTGCCTCGCTGGTCGACTTCGCCCAGTCAAACCGGGATATCCGCACCTCCGTGCGGGTGGCCTTTCAGGAGGAGGTCGTTGCCAGCATCCGCAAGGGCGAGGTCGACATCGGCCTCCTGCTCGGCAATGAACCTGTCGAAGGCCTCGCAACCAAGCTCATCGGCCGGCAGAAATTCATCATCTACGGCGCCCCCGGCCATCCGCTTGCCGGGCGCAGCCGCATTCCGCCGGCCGAGCTCTCAGGGGTTGATTTCGTCAGCCCGCCCGAACGCACGGTGTTTGGGCGCACCATCATGCGGCTGCTGGCCAGCATCGGCATTGCGCCCATCCGCATCACCGCCGAGACAACCGAGTTCAGCATGAGCCGCGAATTCACCGTGGCGGGTCTTGGCCTTTGCTGCTCGCTCGAAGCCTCGGTGCAGGCCGATCTCGACTCCGGGCGGCTGGTGCGCATCGACCTGGATGCGCCACCCCTGTTCGTGGATATCCTGCAGCTCGCCAACCCCAAGCGCATCGACGCGGAAGCCGTGAAGCGCTTCTCGGATTTCATGGGCCGCGCAGGCAGCGGCTGGGGCTGATCGACTGCCTGGACCGCGGGCCTCCCGTCACGCCCACCGGCTCTTCGGTCGCGCAAGCCCCAGGTGTTCACGCAGGGTCGTCCCCTCGTATTCGGTCTGGAACAGCCCGCGTCGCTGCAGTTCTGGAACCAGCAGCTCCACCACATCATTGAGGCTGCCCGGCAGATAGGCCGGCTGCAGGATGAACCCATCACAGGCGCCTGCGCGGAACCATTCTTCCATTTCGTCGGCGACCCGTGTCACGGACCCCTGCGTCGAGCGCTTGCCGCGCGCGCCGGCAAGCCGGAGGTAAAGCTGCCTGATCGTCAGGTTCTCGCGCCGCGCCATGGCAATGACGCCGCGCGGCGTGCCGCCTTCCGGCATGGGATCAAGGTCTGGCAGTGGCCCGTCGAGATCGCATGTCGACAGATCCGCCCCTTCGAGCACCATGGAAAGGATCTCGCGACCGACTTCCGGATGAATCAGCGACTGCAGATACTCCGCCTTCGCATTGGCCTCCTCATCCGTCGCCGCAACGATGGCATTGAGACCGGGCAGGATCTTCATCTCGCTGGGGTCGCGGCCATATTTGGCCATGCGTCCCTTCACGTCGTCATAGAAGGCCTTTCCAGCTGCCACATCGAGCGGAGACGTAAACACGACTTCCGCGGTCGCAGCTGCGAGTTCGCGGCCCGTATCAGAGGCACCCGCCTGCACGATCACCGGATGGCCCTGCGGCGGGCGCGGCACATTGAGCGGCCCGCGCACCTTGAAATTCGCGCCCTCGTGGTTGAGCTGGTGTTTTTTCTGCGGGTCCAGATAGAGCCCGCTCTCGCGATCGCGCGGAAAGGCATCGTCGTCCCAGCTGTCCCACAGGCCTTTCACCACATCGACGAACTCGCGCGCCCGCGCATACCGATCCTCGTGGTCGAAATGCTTCTCGCGACCGAAGTTATAGGCCTCCGCCTTGAAGGAGGAGGTCACCACGTTCCAGCCCATGCGCCCGCCACTCATGTGATCGAGCGAAGCAATCTTGCGTGCGATGTGGAAAGGCTCGTTGTAGCTCGTGGTGCAGGTGCAGATGAGGCCGATCTGTTCGGTCACCGCCGCAAGCCCCCCAAGCAGCGTCAGCGGCTCGAAATGCGCCGTATATTGCGCCGAGCGGCTCAGCGTCGTGTCGGTTGCCTCGCGTGTGGCCAACCAATCTGCAAAGAACAGGAAGTGGAATTTGCCGCGCTCCGCCGTCTGCGCCAGTTCCACATAGTGCTTGAAATTGACACCAGCATCGACACAGGCCTCCGGATGCCGCCAGGATGCGACATGGTGGCCCGTATGATTGAAGAACACTCCGAGCACCATCTGCCCGTCGCGCAATGCCATGGGTGTCTCCCCGTCCTGCCAACCGGCTGATGCGGTCTGGGTGCGACCCTAACATGCACGGATGCCAAGACAACTCATCAGGGTCCTTCCGACTGGCAGAGCCCAGCGCTTGCCAGCGGAGCTGCTTTCGCTAGAGTGCCCGCGCAAACGGACTGGAACCCAAGTGACCCAAGCTAAAATCCGCATCAGACCAGACGATCTGATCACCTTCATCGCAGGTATCTTCATCGCCAAGGGCATGTCGGAGACGGATGCGCGCACCATGGCGGAGGTGCTCACCTGGGCAGACCGGCGCGGTGTGACGTCCCATGGCGTGGGCAGGCTCGCGATGTACCTGCGCATCCTTGATTCGGGCGAGATGGATCCGCGCGCCATTCCTGTCGTCATCGACAATGCACCGGCACTCTTCACCATCGACGCCAAGCGCAGCGGCGGCGCTGTCGCCATGAAGCTGCTGATGGAAGAAGCGACCCGCCGTGCGCGCCAGTTCGGCAGCGTCATGGGCCTCCTGCGCGGCGCAACCCACACGGGCGCCATCGGGCACTATGTGTGGAAGGCCGCAGAGCAGGGTTTCGTGGCCATTCACCTGAACAGCGGCCCGCCGAACATGGCCTATCACGGGGCCCGCGTGCCGAGCCTTGCCACCAGCCCCATTGCCATCGGCGTTCCGACCGAACAGGGCCCGCTGGTTCTCGACATGGCGACATCTGCCATTGCAAACGGGCGCCTGCAGCAGGCCCTCGCCAATGGCACGCCCATTCCCGAAGGCAGTGCCCTCACGGCCGATGGCGAGCCCACGACTGACGCGAGCAAGGCTGACCTGCTTCTGCCGCTCGGCGGACCGAAGGGCTCGGGCCTGTCCTTCATGATCGAGTGCCTGTCCAGCGTGCTTGCCTCCAATCCGATCCTGCTCAATGCGCTCGCACCTGGTGGCAAGCGCCGCAACGTGCACAACGCACTCTTCATGCTGATCGACATCGGCAAGCTGCGCCCCCTCGATGAGTTCAAGCGCGAGATGAGCGCCTTTGGCCAGCTGGTGAAGGAACTGCCGCGCATCGACCCGCAGGTCGAGATCCTGTTGCCCGGCGAGCGCAGCAGGCTGGCCTATGCCGCAAGCACCGCGGGCGTCCCCATCGCGAACGGCACCTGGAAGAAATTGTGCGAGACTGCGCAAAGCCTCGGCGTCACCGCCCCTGAACCCATGGCCTGAAAGATCTCACATGTCTGACCAGAACATCACCTTCCTGTCCGATGGCCTGAAGATCCAGGGAACGGTCGGCCTGCCGGAGGGGCTGAAGCCCGGGGAGAAGCGTCCGGCCTTCATGGTGCTGCATGGTTTCGGCAGCACGCGCAACGCGGGCAACGTGCTTGGCCCCTGCGCCATGCTCAATCGCATGGGCTACGTGACGCTACGCTTTGACATGCGCGGCTGCGGCGACAGCCAGGGCCTGAAGGGCCATCTGATCTGCCTCGAACAGGTGGCGGACACGCGCAATGCCCTCACCTTCCTGCAGGGGCACGAACATGTCGATCCCGCGCGCATCGGCGTCATGGGCTCAAGTTTTGGTGCAGCGGTCTCGGTCTATACGGCGGGCGTCGATGAGCGCGTCGCCTGCTGCGTCTCGGCTTCCGGCTGGGGCAATGGCGAGACCAAGTTCATGGGCCAGCACACCGGCCCCGGCGAATACGAAGCCTTCCTGAAGATGCTCGAGGACGGCAAGGCGCATAAGGCGAAGACCGGCGAGCCCCTGTGGGTGCCCCGTTACGCCATCGTGCCGATCCCGCAGCACCTCCGCGGCCATGTGGTCGAGAAATCCTCGAACCAGATGACGGCGGACACGGCCCAGAGCATGTTCGACTTCCGCGCCGAGGATGTCATCGCCAACATCGCCCCGCGCCCCTGCCTGCTGCTGCACAGCGCCGTGGATTCAGTGACGCCGACCCAGCAGACGCTCGACATGTTTGCCAGGTCGAAGCCGCCGACCGAGATGCATCTCTTCTCCGGGACGGACCACTTCATGTTCGCTGAAAAGAACGAGCGCGTGCACACGGTCGTATCCGAATGGCTCGCGGAGTTCTTCCCCGTGCACGGCGAAGGCCGCAAGCTGGCGGACGATCATCACTGATCCTGAACGGCTGGCCTCCGGCCCGCACCCGCCTCACGCAGCCTGCGCGTAGCTCACCACACCCACGCCCGTTGCCCATGCCTTCACCGGCTCATAGGCAACGAGCCGAGCGTGGCGCTCGCCCATGATGCCGGCGAGGCAGCACCACGCCAGCAGTTCCGTCGTGCCGGCACCTGCGGCGACGATCTGCGCATCCGTGTAGCTCGCCAGTCCCTTGAGATCGGCGCGCTGCAGCCGCTCGATGAAGGTCGCATCGAAAGCCGTATCAATATGCCCGTGATTGCGCTCCCCCGGATCATGGGAGAGGCCGCCCGTCGCAAAGATCGCGATGCGCTTCTGGGATGCTTCCAGCACTGGCTTCAGCGCCTGTCCGAGCCCGACACAGCGGGCGGCGGAGGGACGCGGGGACGCCAGCGTATCGAACAGCAGCGGCACCACCCTGCAGTCCATGTTCGGCGTCAGGAAATGCAGCGGCACCATGGAGCCATGGTCGAGCTTCATCTCATAGGCGTAGTTGAGCTCGTAGCCGGCGCCATAGGCCTGCGTCAGCAGGGCTTCCGACAGGCCAAGATCCCCCTGCACCTGCGTCTTGGGCACCTTGAGCCAGGGCTCGATCGGCCCTTCATAGGTCTCCGAGCGCCCAATGCAGAAGGCACCGATATGCTCGAAATAATTCGCCCAGTGTTCTGATGTCAGCAGCAGCAGGACGTCAGGTTTTGCGGCCTCGAACTCCAGGCGCACGGTCTCGAAGGCAGCGAAGAGTTTTTCGCGCTGGGCGGCAGGTGCTGCGTCCGACCAGGCCGTCAGGCCCGGCGCATGGCTTCCCGCGGCGGCATGGACGATAGGCATCATTCAACTCCGGATCGCGGCGAGATAATCGGGCTCGGGCATCTGCTGCAGGATGGTGAAGGGCCGCAGGATCAGCCCATGGGCGCCAAGCCGATAGAGTGCGCCCACATCCTGAGCCAGAAGCGCACCGCGCTCGGCCTCGGAGAGGTCGTAGTCATTCGCCACGCCAGCACGATCGGCAAAGAAGCGCTCGCGTACCTGTGGATTGCGGTTCACCTCACGCAGGAGCTTGTTGAGGGCATAGGCACTCATGGATTGGCCTCCTGGCGGGCAAGCCGCCCGCACCTCGCGCCATGATCATCGCGGCGAGGGGGCCTCGCAAGTGCCATTGCCCTCCCCCGATTGGCCGTACATACTTGCGCCAAACAGGGGAAACGCAATGAACGTCTGGAAGTCCGGCATGAGCTTGGCAGCCTTGGCTGTCGGGCTCTGGAGTGCCCTCGCAACGGCCCAGGTCTATGCTCCGAAGGTGGAGAATGTTCCGGTTCCAGCCGATGTGGACGTTTTCTCCCTCGATCTCGACGGCATCCGGAAGTTCTCGAGCAGCGAGAATTTCGAGGTTCTTGGTCACTCCTATTTCAAGATCGACGAACGCACGCCCTGGGCCAAGGCGCAGGGGCGTCCCGGCAAGGAAGTGGGCGCGAGCTTCAACACGGTGCGCGTCTATGACGGCATCGCCTATCTCGCCGGCTACAACTACCCGCCAGCTTTCTTCGGTGTCCTGATCGCCGATGTGCATGACCCCAAGAACATCAAGCCGCTGAGCGTCATTCCCTGCAATCCGAGCGGACGCTGCACCTACCTGCGCGTCAATCCGGAAAAGAAGATCCTCGTCTTCGGCCACGACAGCGACAAGGACAATCCCAACAAGGTTGCCGCCGGCCAGCAGACCAACACGGGCTGGTCCTTCTACGACATCTCGGATCCCGCCAAGCCGAAGGAACTGGCCTTCGTGCCCGCCACCATGGGCGGCAAGACACATGGCCTCGATATGGACGACCGCTATGTCTATGGCTGCGGCACCTTCACCAATGACATGAACCGTGAAGGCCTGCAGATCATCGACTATTCGGATGTGAAGAACATCCATCAGGTTTCGACCTGGCATGTCACCGGACAGGTGAAGGGTGAGGAATATGGCCCGCTCAACCGCGCCGGGCCCGACGGCAAGCCGCAGCTCGTCCAGTGTCACGAGATCAACGTCTATAACGACAGGCTCTATCTCGGCTGGCGTGACGGCGGCGTGATCATCCTGGATATCAAGGACCGGACGAAACCGCGCGAGATCGTGACCTATGATTACGTGCCGCCCTTCCATGGCGGCTTCCTGGGTGCCGCACATACGGCCATGCCGGTCATCGTGAAGCCGGGCGAAGATCCCGATCTCGTTGTCGCCACGGACGAGATCTTCGATTGCCCGCAGGGGTTCGGGCGCATCTTCGATGTGTCAGACCTGAAGAACCCCGAAGTGATCAAGGGCACCCGGCAACCCAACATCCAGCTGCTGTCAACTTTCCGTGCGCCCTATCTGTCGGACAAGTTTGATCCGGTGAAGAAGGAGTTCGTCTGCGAGGCGACGGGCGGCCCCTTCGGCACCCTGTCGAACACGACGCATCTGCCCTTCCCGGATCGCCGCTCGCCCAGCCTCGTCTATGTGACCTGGTATGACGAGGGCGTACGGGCGATGGACATCACCAATCCATCCGCGCCCACCTTCATCGGGCACTACCTGTCGCCACGCTTCGCCTCTCCCGGCCGCATCGACCGTCACACGCGCGAGATCTGGCAGGATCCAAAGACTGACCTCCTCTATACGACGGATGGCAACGGCGGCGGGCTGACCGTGCTACGCTACACAGGCCCTATTCCTCCCAACCCGCCGATCCCCGGCGCCCGCTGATGCCATGAGCCCACTGTCACGCCTCCTTCTGGCGATCTTCGCCGCCGCTGCCCTGCTGGCCCCGGACTTCCCGGCCTTCGCCGATGATCCGCTGCCCCTCGACGCTATGCCGCGCACGAGCCGCTATGCCTCGACGCGCAGCTTCCTGCACGGCGGCGAGACAGAGCTCGCAGGACTCGAGGCAGAGAACGAGCGGATTCCCGGCGCGGCCGACAACGCAGTCGAACTCTCCGACATGGATGGGGAAGGCAATTACCGCACGGTGCATTTCCGGCTCGAAGTGGCAGAGGTGCAGGAAGAGGTCTATCCCGGCGAGTTCGTGACCTTCTGGGTCTATGCGCCTGTGGGGTCCACCATGGGCCTTCCCGGACGGCTGCCAAGCCCCACGCTGCGCGTGCAGGAAGGCGACCGGGTCCAGGTCACCCTCTACAACACACACTACCTGCCGCACACGATCCACTTCCATGGCATGAGCCAGCCATGGGACATGGACGGCGTGCCCGACATGCCTCATGCGGAGATCAAGCCCGGCGAAAACTTCACCTATGATTTCGTCGCGAAGACGCCTGGCACCTACTGGTATCACTGCCATGTGCAGGAGCAGGTCCATGTGGCCATGGGCCTCGCGGGCATGTTCATCGTCGAGCCGCGCCGGCCCAACAATCACTTTGCCCGCATGGTCATGGGCGCGGGCCGCATTGCCGTGTCCGGCAAGGCCACGGCCGAGCACTATCAGGGTGAATATTCGCTGGTCTATCAGGACGTGGACGACCGCCTGCATCGCATCCCCGCACTCACCTCGGATGTGCGCGAGATCGAGAAGCGGATGCATCGCGACTACGACACGACCCAGCGCCAGCCCAATATCTTCCTGCTCAATGGCCGGGCCTTTCCCTTCACCCTCAACGACAGCACGATCAAGGTGAAGCCCGACGAGACGACGAAACTGCGCGTCCTCAATGTCGGCGCCCATACGGTCTATTTCCATCCCCACGGCCACCATCCGCTGCTGACCGATGTGGATGGCTATCCGGTTCCAGAGGCCGCACGCATCCGGCGCGACGTCTTCGACATCGGCCCCGGCCAGCGCGTCGATCTTGCGCTGGGCACCCATGCGGATGGAATCGAATCTTCAGGCCACGGCGCCTGGA
>CAISZN010000528.1 GCA_903889985.1 uncultured Hyphomicrobiales bacterium
ATTGGCGATGGGCGCGCCGGTGCGGGCCGCGGCGGCTGGCTGGTTGTTGAAGATCTGCAGGCCCAGCGCATATTCACCTGCGATGATCTGGTCGGTCACGGCGCGTCCCGCGGCTTCGATGCTGGTGATCTGCTGCGCTGAAAGCTTCTGGAGATAGGCCATGCCCCTGTCCTCGCCATACTCCTTCAGCACGGTGGCAATGAAGCCGATGGCCCCACCGGGGGAGAGGCTGGAACTCCACACAAAGCGCCCGCGCCATCTGGGGTCGAGGAACTCCTCCCATGTTCGTGGTGCCACTCCGTCCGGGACCAGCTCCGTATTACGCGCAGCGGACTGGACATAGACGTTGATGCCGGTCCAGTAGCCCTCCGGATCAACCGTTTCCCTGGCATAGTGGCTCGCAGACTTCGGGATGAAGCGTTCGACAAATCCAAGCCGCTTGAGCGCCGGCGCACCGGTTGTCGTATCAAAGACATCCGCAAACAGCTGGCCGGCTTTCGCTTCATTGCTGATCCGCAGCACGGTCTCGGATGAATTGGCGCGGACGATCTCGACCTTGATGCCATAAGCTTTCTCGAAGGCCTCGGCCATTGGGCGCGACAGCTGATCGATGATCAGGCCGGTGTACCAGACAACGCGCCCTTCTGATTGCGCGGCCTTGATGAGATCTGCGTCGGCCGCGCTTTCAGACCTTGCATCAAGGCCACAAGCCGACAGCAGAACAAGTGCGCATGCACGCCACCATGCCTTCAGGTTCATCTTTCCTCCCATGGATCCGTCTTGATGCGGGAACTCTGGCGTCAGTCTCTGACATGAGCTCGAAATGTCAATCGAATCGGGGCTTTGCAGGCAGAGATGAATCGAAGATGTGCTCGATCAAGAGAACAGAGTTTGTAGTGTGCAGAAGGTTGATCAGCGATGTCACGCAATCACTTGCCTTCAGCCACATATCGCAGCCGCCCAGCCACGCGCGAGCGTCCATCATTGTCCGATGGATGATTGACGCCATCGAGGACCAGAACCTCTGCAAAGTCGAAGGGGCTCATCCCTTCAAGGCAGGCGGCGTTCACACCGATCTCATCGGGGTTCGAGCGGCGGCGGTGGTGGGTGTAGATGCCGCAGGTCGAGCAGAAGAAGTGCTCCGCAACCTGCGTGTTGAACTGATAGAGGGTCAGGTTGTCGGCGCCTGACAGAATCTCGAATCCCTCCCGCGTTGTCGCCAGGGCAACGGCCCCGCGCATGCGGCAGTAGGTGCAGTTGCAGCGCCGCGCCGAGTCGAGACCACTCTTCAGCCTGACGCGGAATTGGACCGTGCCGCAGTGGCAGGCGCCATTCAGGGGTGGGGCATTGCTCATCAGGTCCTCCCCTGGCCAATGGTCCGTCCGTGAGGCCCGGACTGCGTGGCTTTACGCTTGCGCTGTCGGGTCTAGAATGATCGCTCAGGGAGGAACGCACAATGACAACGCTGGATCGGCGGGGCTGGCCCCTGCGTGCCCTGTGGGCAATGTGCGCGGCCATGTGTCTGGGTTCGGCGGGTCTTGCCGATGAGGCCCCCTTCTACCGTGGCAAGCGCCTTACGGTCCTCATCAATTTCGCCGCCAGTGGACCTACAGACCTGGAGGGCAGGCTTTTCGCCAAATATCTGGCACGCCATACGGCCGGGGAACCCGGTTTCGTCGTCCAGAACATGGATGGCGCTGGCGGACTCGTGGGTGCGCAATATCTGGGCGAGGCGGCCCCGCGCGATGGCACCCTGCTCGGTTATCTGACAGGTGCCGCATGGCGTTTCAGCGCCGATCCGGACAAATGGCGTGTGGACTTCCGTACCTATGAGTTCATCGCCTCGCAGACCAGCACAACGATCCATTTCGTGCGCACGGATGTGCCGCCAGGCATCAAGGAGGCTGCTGACATCATCAAGGCGCAGGGACTGATCGCCGGTGGCCTGAGTGCCGATGCCTCCAAGGATCTGCGCCTGCGTCTTGGCCTCGACATGCTGGGCGTGCCCTACGCATATGTCACCGGCTATCGCAGCAGCCCGCCCGCACGGCTTGCGATGCAGCGCGGTGAAATTCATATGTATTCCGAATCACCGCCGGCCTATCGCGCCGTGGTGGAGCCAACCATGGTGCGCACGGGCGAAGCCATTCCGGTCTTTGTCGATGATGTGGTCGATGGCCCCGCAACCTCGCCGCAATTGGATGGCCTGCCTATCCTCACGCTTCCATCGCTGTACAAGAAGGTGAAAGGCACTTTGCCATCAGGGCCTCTGTGGGAGGCCTATCGCACGATCTATGAGACCAATGCGACGCTGACCCGGATCATCGCGCTGCCACCGGGCGCGCCCAAGGCGGCTGTCGAAGCACTTCGCAGTGCCATTGAGGCTATGGCTCATGACAGGGACTTTGCGGATGAATGCATGACCTCCATCGGCTTCGTCCCGGATTATGTTGCAAGTCCATCCCGGCGCGATGAAATCCGGCGCATGCTCGTCGTGCCACAGCAAGTGCGTGCTTTTATCGCGGACTATACCCGCGAGGTTGCGCGGCGATGACGACGGCTTCGGGACTTCTCTCAGGCCTTGTGGTGCTCGACTGCTCCGATCATGTCTCGGGACAGTTCGCATCTCGTCTCTTCGCGGATCATGGGGCTCATGTCTGCCTCGTCGAGCCGCCCGGCGGATCGCCGATCCGCACCCTGCCGCCCCTGCGGCGGAGCGATGGTTCCTCGCTGTTGTTCTGGCATTTGAATGGCGGCAAGCAGTCGCGGGTCATTGACCGGACAAACGATGCTGGCCGCCGGGAGTTCGAGGCTCTCGCTTGCCGTGCCGATGTCCTGATCTGCGCCAACCATGAGGTGGCGAAGCAGATGGCGCAGTCCTGCCCGCGTGCCATGGTCGGCGTGGTCACCGACTTTGCGCCCGATGGGCCCTATGCACATTGGAAGGGCTGCGAACTCATCTTTCAGGCGCTGTCGGGCTCCATGTACATCACGGGGATTCCCGGGCGCGAGCCCTTGTACGGGGTCGGGCGTCGTACATTTTATTCAGCAGGCCTGTGGCTTTATATTTCGCTGATGGCGCAGCTCATCGGCCACAAGCGGCATGGGCATTCCTATGGCGTGGCCGAGGTCAATGTGCATGAAGCTGCCTGCGCCATGGAAGAAAACTTCACCATGCGCTGGGCCTATAGCGGCCAGCTCATGCTGCGCGGCGGCGATCCTTCGCGCGCTGTTTGCACGCTGAGGGCGCATGACGGATGGGCGATCCTGTTCCTGCGCAGCACCAGCGG
>CAISZN010000529.1 GCA_903889985.1 uncultured Hyphomicrobiales bacterium
AACTCCCTTTAAAACCTTAGGCCTAGCCTTCAGGAATCCCAAGTTGCTTCTAATGACGCACCATCGTCGCAACTGGTCGCGGAAGTCAAGGAAAGTCTAATTTTCTAACAGGATGGAACGAATGGTTCAGCTCAAGATCTACAAGCCATATTTTTTGCCCAAAGTCATCTCCAAACACTGCAGAAATTGAATTTTCACGGTTTCCTGAAGACCCGAATTGGGCACAAGTTTATTTTCTGCTTAGCTAGCTAAACTTGATATTTATCAATTTCGCCATCCGGAGGCCCGCTGCTTCCGGGCGATTTCGCAATTGCGTCGGCCCCATGGATCGTGTAATCGTTCTAGCTTACACATCTATCCAGAATAGGATCGCCGCTCATGGCTCGCGTCACCGTGGAAGACTGCATCGACAAGGTCGAAAACCGCTTCGATCTCGTCCTGGTCGCGGCCCATCGTGCACGGCTGATCTCCGCCGGTGCGCCGATCACGATTGATCGTGATAACGACAAGAACCCGGTCGTCTCCCTGCGCGAGATCGCTGACGAGACCCTTCAGCCGGAAGATCTGCGCGAAGATCTCATTCATTCGCTGCAGAAGAACGTCGAGGTTGATGAACCGGAACTCGAGGCGGTTCCTGCGCTCTCTTCCGCCAGCGACGTGCTGGGCGGTGGCGATGGCGGGGACATCCAGTTCGACCGCATGACCGAGGAAGACCTTCTGCGCGGTCTCGAGGGGCTGGTTCCGCCTGCCGAGACTGACGACGAGGCAGAATAAGCTTCGGTTCACGCTCGCTTTTCAATGGAAAGCTTGTCCTGCATCGCCTGCGGGTCGATATTCGCCTGAGGCGCGACCCATCACGGGGAGCGGGAGGGTTATTCTGACATGATGCGGCAGTACGAACTCGTCGATCGCGTGCGGAAGTACAATCCGCAGGCTGACGAGGATCTGCTCAACCGCGCCTATGTCTATGCGATGAAGGCCCATGGCACGCAGAAGCGTGCCTCAGGCGACCCCTATTTTTCCCATCCCCTTGAAGTTGCAGCGATCCTGACGGATCTCAAACTCGATGACGCCACCATTGTGGCTGCCGTCCTGCACGACACGATCGAAGATACAGGCTCTACCAAGGAAGAGATTGCGCAACTCTTCGGGAGTGAAATCGCGGCTCTTGTCGATGGACTGACAAAGCTCAAGAAGCTCGATCTTGTCTCGAAGCGGGCGGAACAGGCAGAAAACTTCCGCAAGCTCCTGCTCGCCATCGCCGAGGATGTGCGCGTTCTGCTGGTGAAGCTCGCCGACCGCCTGCACAACATGCGCACCCTGCATTTTGTGCCGCCGGAGAAGCGCAACCGCATCGCGCAGGAGACGCTGGACATCTATGCGCCGCTGGCCGGCCGTATGGGCATGCAGCACATGCGCGAGGAGCTGGAGAACCTCTCTTTCAAGACTCTCATGCCCGAAGCCCATGCCATGATTTCAGCGCGGCTGGCTGATTTGAGCAAGCGCAATGGCCGGCTGATCATCGATATTGAGCAGGAGCTTTCGCAGGAACTGACGACCCGGGGAATCAAGGCCGAGGTGCACGGTCGTCAGAAGGCGCCTTATTCCGTCTTCCGGAAGATGGAGCACAAGTCGCTCGCCTTCGAGCAGCTCTCCGACATTTTCGGCTTCCGGCTGGTCGTGGAAACCACAGAGGACTGCTACCGGGTGATTGGTGTCGTCCACACCAAATGGCCAACCGTTCCTGGCCGTTTCAAGGACTATATTTCCACGCCCAAGCAGAACGACTATCGGTCGATCCACACCACGGTCGTCGGCCCGGGCCGCCAGCGCGTCGAATTGCAGGTGCGCACGGCAACCATGCACGAGATCGCCGACTTCGGCATCGCCGCCCATGCCCTGTACAAGGATGGCCGTGCTGCCGATCAGGAGACGCTCACGCGCGAAAGCCGGGCCTACCGCTGGCTACGGCGAACCATCGAGCTGCTGGCGGAGGGGGACAGTCCCGAGGAGTTTCTTGAGCACACCAAGCTCGAGCTCTTCCACGATCAGGTTTTCTGCTTCACGCCCAAGGGCCGCCTGATCGCCTTGCCCAAGGGGGCGACCCCCATCGATTTCGCCTATGCGGTCCATACGGGGCTCGGCAATTCGGCCATCGGCTGCAAGATCAACGGCCGCATCGCGCCTCTGTTGTCCGAACTGCAGAATGGCGATGAGGTCGAGATCGCTCGCGCCGAGGGACAGGTGCCTCCGGCTGCCTGGGAAAGTCTCGTCATCACCGGCAAGGCGAGGGCCGCCATCCGCCGCGCCACGAGAGACGCTGTGCGCCAGCAATATGCCGGACTTGGCCGCCAGATCGTGGTGCGCGCCTTCGAGCGGGCCGGAAAGACATTTTCCGATGAGCGCCTCAAGGTGGCCCTGCCGCGGCTTGCCCGCCAGAGCATCGACGATGTGCTGGCAGCCGTTGGCCGCGGAAAGATGTTCTCGGGCGATGTTGTCCGCGCGGTTCACCCCGAATTCAAGGAAGAACGCAAGCCAGCGCCCGGGCCAGCCAAGGGCGAGGGAGGCTGGTTTGGGCTCAAGAAGGCAGCGAGCGTCGTCTTCAAGGTGCCGGGGGCCCCAACCGAATCCGGCGCCATTCCCATCCGTGGCCTTGGCGGCGACCTGCCTGTGCGCTTTGCCCCCAACGGTGGCGCCGTGCCCGGCGATCGGATTGTCGGCATTCTGACTCCGGGCGAGGGGATCACGATCTTCCCGATCCAGTCCCCTGACCTGACGGCCTTCGATGACCAGCCCGAGCGCTGGCTGGACGTGCGCTGGGACCTCGACGAGGAGCATCGGGAGTTTTTCCCGGCGCGGGTCATCGTCAACGCTCTCAATGAACCGGGGGCTCTGGGAACCATTGCCATGGTGATCGGTGAGGCGGGGGCCAATATCGATCATGTGGAATTCCGCAATCGCTCGCCGGACTTCCGCGACATCGTGCTCGACCTGCAGGTCTATGACCTGAAGCACCTTAACGGCATCATGTCCGAACTGAAGGCCAAGCCCATGGTCTCCAAGGTGGAGCGTGTGAACGGCTGACGCCCTGAGCGTTTCCGAATGATCCGGTCACGCGTATAAGGACCCATGACCTCGCAAAAGACGACCGGGCCGACCAAGCAGCCCAAGAGCAAATATGCCCGGGTCTGGGCCTTCGTGACCCATTATTGGCTGCTGTCTCCCATCATGTTCGCGACGCTTCTGGTGGCGCGCCTCGCCTCGACCCTTGTCGATGTGACAGTCCCCATTGCTTCCGGCTATCTGGTCGATGCGATCGCCCATGGTGACCGTTCCGATCCCTGGCCGGCCTTGCGGGCCCTTGCGGTGCTGCTGGCTCTGGCCGGGACGTTCCAGTTCTCGCGTCAGGTCGTGACCTTCCTGCTCAATCGCATGAGCGCGCGGGCCATCACCACCATCGGGCGCGATGCTTTTGCCAAGGTGCAGCGGTTTTCCGCCGACTGGCACGCCAACAGCTTTGCCGGCGCGACCGTGCGCAAGATTACGCGCGGCATGAACTCCTTCGACACGTTCACCGACACGCTGGCCTTCAATCTCGTGCCGGCTTTCATTGTGGTCGTCGCCGTGACGGCGACCTTCATCTATCGCTGGCCGCTGCTCGGGATGCTGGTGGGTGCCTGCATCGTCGTCTTCATCGTCGTCAGCGTCAGCCTGTCGATTTTCTATGTGAGCCCCGCCAATCGCGCCTCGCGCGAATGGGATTCCAAGATGAGCGGTGCGCTGGCGGATTCGGTCACAGGCAATCCCACGGTGAAGAGCTTTGCGGCCGAGGAGCGCGAAGACCGCCTGTTCAGCGAGGTCGCCCAGGGCTGGAGTCAGAGGGCTGTCCTTGCGTGGGATAGGGGCGCCTGGACAGGGCTGGCGCAGCAGGCGATGCTGCTCGTCCTGCAGACCGTCATGATGAGCACGGGGATCGTGCTGTGGAGCCGGGGCGAAGCCACGCCCGGTGATATCGCAAGCCTCATCGCCACCCAGTTCCTGATAGCAGGCTACCTGCGCGACATCGCCCAGCAGGTGCGGCAGGTCCAGCGCACGATCAACGACATGGACGACGTGCTCGATTTTCGCGATGCAGAGCTCGACATCTCCGACCGGCCAGGGGCAACCCAGCTGAAAGTCACTGAGGGTCGGATCAGTTTCGAAGGCATGACCTTCAGCTACAAAGGCGCACGGGCGCCACTCTACGACAATTTCAGCCTGGAGATTCCGGCGGGTCAGCGTGTTGGATTGGTCGGCCATTCCGGTGCTGGCAAGTCGACCTTCGTGAAGCTGATCCAGCGTCTCTACGACGTCGATTCAGGCCGCATCCTCATTGACGGTCAAGACATTGCGCAGGTGACCCAGGCCTCGCTGCGCGCCAACGTCGGCCTCGTGCCGCAGGACCCGATCCTGTTTCACCGGTCCCTGGCGGAAAACATTGCCTATGGAAGGCCCGGCGCAACACCAGAACAGATCGCCGAGGCGGCTCGCCTTGCCCATGCTTCCGAGTTCATCGAGCAGTTGCCCAAGGGCTACAAGACGCTGGTGGGCGAGCGAGGCATCAAGCTGTCCGGCGGTGAGCGCCAGCGCGTCGCCATTGCCCGCGCCATCCTGGCGGCGACCCCGATCCTGATCCTCGATGAGGCGACGTCCAGCCTCGATTCCATCTCGGAGCGGCTGATCCGCGAGGCAATCGAACGGCTCTCGGCCGGGCGCACGACCATCGTTGTGGCGCATCGCCTCTCGACCATCCAGCGCCTTGACCGCATCCTCGTGTTCGATCACGGGCGGATTGTCGAGGACGGCCGCCATGAGGAGCTCATGCGCCGGCCCGATGGGGTCTATCGCCGCCTTCTCGAGGTTCAGATCGGGACGGGGGAAATCGCCACCGCAGCCGAATAGGGCGGCTTGTGCGGGCGCCATCGCCCGCCGTAAAGGTGGGCATCTCAATGGTTGGAGCAGGTGACATGAACCAGCAGGAAGTCCTCGACGAATTCAAGGCCGCAGGCGCCCTGCTCGAAGGTCATTTCATCCTGACCTCCGGTCGCCGCAGCCCGATTTTCCTGCAGAAGATGTTTGTCTTTCAGGACCCCAAGCGCACCGAAAAGCTCTGCAAGGTGCTGGCCGCCAAGATCGAGGCTGAGTTCGGCAAGATCGATGTTGTGGTCTCGCCAGCCGTGGGCGGCATCGTGCCGGGCTATGAAACGGCCCGCCATCTCGGCGCCAAGGCCATCTTCGTGGAGCGCGAGAACGGCAAGTTCGCCCTGCGCCGTGGCTTCGAGATCGCCCCCACCGACAAGGTCATCGTGATCGAGGACATCATCACCACGGGTCTGTCACTGCGCGAGACGCTGGTCGCCCTGAAGGAGCATCCGGGCACCATCGTGGCCGCTGCCTGCCTGATCGACCGCTCCGGCGGCAAGGCCGACATCGGCGGCGTGCCGCGGGTCGCGCTGGCCTCCGTGGTCATCCCGGACTACGCTCCCGACGAGCTGCCGCCGGAGCTGGCCGCCATTCCCGCCATCAAGCCCGGCAGCCGGGGATTGTCCTCATGAGCCCAGCACCTATCCGGCTCGGCGTGAACATCGATCACGTGGCCACCGTGCGCAATGCGCGCGGGGGTGCCCTGCCGGATCCGGTGCGGGCTGCCAAGATTGCCATTGATGCGGGGGCCGATGGCATCACGGCCCACCTGCGCGAGGACCGGCGCCACATCCGCGACGAGGACATGGCCCGCCTGCGCCGGGAGATTTCCAAGCCCCTGAATTTCGAAATGGCCGCCACCGACGAGATGGTCGCCATTGCCTTGCATACGCGTCCCCATGCCTGCTGCCTGGTGCCTGAAAAGCGCTCGGAGCGCACGACAGAGGGCGGTCTCGACGTAATTGCCGGGCATGACCACCTGAAGATCGTGGCTGCGGAGCTGAAGCGGGCGGGAATCCGGGTGTCGCTCTTCATCGAGCCCTCGCTGGAGGCCCTGGAGGCTTCCCGCTCCATCGGGGCGCCGGTGGTTGAGCTGCACACCGGCTCCTGGTGCGACGCGGTGGCCCATGGCGAGATCGACAAGGCCAATCATGAATTTGGCCGGATCCGCGTGGCAGCTGCCCAGACCGAGACCCTGGGCATCGAATGCCACGCCGGCCATGGCCTAGACTTCGCCACGGCAAAAAAGATCTCCGGCCTGCCGCAGATCGCGGAGCTGAACATCGGGCATTTCCTGATCGGCGAGGCGATCTTCGTGGGGCTGACCGAGGCGATCCACCACATGCGCCGGGCCATGGACGAAGGGCGCGGCCTTTCATGATCCTGGGGATTGGCTCCGACCTCTGCGACACCCGCCGGGTGGAGGAGACCATCGCCCGTTTCGGGGATCGCTTCCTGAACCGCTGCTTCACGGACGTGGAACGCCGCAAGTCCGACCGGCGGGCCGAGCGGGCCGCCTCCTATGCCAAGCGCTTCGCGGCCAAGGAGGCCTGCGCCAAGGCCCTGGGGACGGGCATCCGCAGCGGCGTGTTCTGGCGCGACATGGGGGTGGTGAACATGCCCTCGGGCCAGCCCACCATGGCCCTGACAGGAGGCGCGGCCGAGCGCCTGAAAGCCATTCTCCCGGCTGGCCATGAGGCCGTCATCCACCTCACCATCACCGACGAGCCACCGCTGGCTCAGGCCTTCGTGGTGATCGAGGCGCGGCCCATTCCGGGCTGATTCTGCCAAGAATGGTTCATTTGCCGTTGGCCAGCCACAATTGCAGGACAATCAAAAGGACGGCGCCTCCCGAATTGCGCCTTTTCCGGGCGGGGGATATACCCGCTTGATATCGCGCTTTGCCGGATGTCGACCTTGGGTCGCCCGCTGCGGCTGCGGTGACCGAGGGTGAGAGATGACCGAACAGCGGCTGGACAGTAAGGCGCAGACGAAGAAGGAAGAGGGTCTTGGCGAAACCTTGAAGGTGATCGTCCAGGCGCTGCTCATCGCTCTGGTCGTGCGCACGCTCCTCTTTCAGCCCTTCAATATTCCTTCCGGGTCGCTCATTCCGACCCTGCTGATCGGCGACTATCTATTCGTCTCGAAATATTCCTACGGCTATTCGCGCTTCTCGCTGCCATTCGGTCCGAATGTCTTTTCGGGCCGCATCTGGGGTGCTGCTCCCAAGCGCGGTGATATCGCCGTCTTCAAGCTGCCGCGTGACGGTGAGACCGATTACATCAAGCGCGTCATCGGCCTGCCCGGCGACAAGGTGCAGATGATTGAGGGTCGCCTCTACCTCAATGGCCAGATCGTGCCGCGTGAGGCTGCGCCCAAGATCAAGACGACCGACGCCTATGGTCGCATGACCGAGGTGCCGACCTATCGCGAGACCCTTCCAGGCGGCGTGTCCCATCTCATCATCGAACGCGATGGCGACACGGGCTTCTACGACAATACGGCCGTCTATGAAGTTCCGGCGGGCCATTACTTCATGATGGGCGACAACCGCGACAACTCGACTGATTCCCGCGTTCCACCCGAGCAGGGCGGAGTTGGCTTCGTGCCTTTCGAGAATTTCGTCGGCCGCGCCGAGGTCATCTTCTTCTCCGTCGAGGAAGGCGAAGCCGCCTGGCAGTTCTGGCGCTGGCCCGTATCGGTGCGCTGGAGCAGGCTTTTCCAGCCTGTGAAGTGAGATGGGCCGCGGGCCGAGGCCAAAGACTGAAGAGCTGGAAGCGAGCCTTGGTCATGAATTCAAGGATCGCGACCTGCTGAAGCGTGCGCTGACCCATGTCAGTGCCGTCTCAGGGGGCAAGCGGCTTGAGACCTATCAGCGCCTGGAGTTTCTGGGCGACCGGGTGCTTGGCCTGACCATCTGCCAGATGCTCTACGAACTCTATCCTGTGGCCGAGGAGGGAGAGCTCTCCCGCCGCCTGGCGGATCTTGTGCGCAAGGAAACCTGCGCCGATGTCGCCCGTGCCTGGGGCGTTGGACCTCATCTCAAATTGGGTCTCGGTGAGAGTCAGACCGGGGGGCGCGACAAGACGGCGATCCTTGGTGATGCCTGCGAAGCACTGATCGGCGCAGTCTTCGTGGACGGCGGCTATGATACGGCCCGTGAACTTGTCCGCCGAAGCTTTGGCGAGCGGATGAAAGCGCCGCGCCGGTCGCTGCGTGATGCCAAGACGTCCCTGCAGGAATGGGCGCAGGCCCGTGGACTGGAGCCACCATCCTATAAGGAATCATCGCGGTCGGGGCCTGCCCATGCGCCGCGCTTCACCATCATCGTGGAGATACAGGGCTTTGAGCCCTTTTCCGCCGAGGGGACTTCCAAGCGTGTTGCCGAGCAGGCAGCAGCGGAAGGCTTCATGGCCCGCGAAGGAATCGTCCCGAAAGGGCATGTGCAAAATGATCGTATCGAGGCGACACTATGACGGATGCTGACACGGATACCCGCTGCGGCTTCGTCGCGCTGATCGGGGCGCCCAATGCGGGCAAGTCGACCCTGCTTAATGCGCTTGTGGGCACCAAGGTCTCCATCGTTTCGCGCAAGGTGCAGACGACCCGCGCACTTGTTCGCGGTATTGCGATAAGCGGATTGTCTCAGATCATCTTCGTCGATACGCCCGGCATCTTCGCCCCTCGGCGCCGGCTTGATCGCGCCATGGTGACGAGCGCCTGGGGAGGGGCGGGGGATGCCGATGCTGTTGCCCTGCTGATCGATGTGAACCGCGGGCTCAATGAAGAGGTTCTCTCCATCCTGAACCGCCTCCCAGAGCTGAAGCGCAAGAAGGTGCTGATCCTCAACAAGGTGGATCTCGTCGACAAGGCCGTGCTGCTGAAGTTCGCGGCCGACATCAATGAGATCGTCAAGTTCGACGAGACATTCATGATCTCGGCGCTGAAGGGCTCCGGCGTCGATGACCTTTTGAAGGGCTTCGCCCGCCTCGTGGCCAAGGGGCCGTGGCTCTATCCGGAAGATCAGGTCTCCGATGCGCCGCTAAGACTGCTCGCTGCCGAGATCACGCGCGAAAAAATCTTCGAGCGACTGCATGACGAGTTGCCCTACCAGATGACCGTCGAGACCGATCAGTGGAAAGAGCAGAAGGACGGCTCAGCCCGCGTCGAGCAGACCATCTTCGTGACCCGCGACAGCCATAAGAAGATTGTGATCGGCGACGAGGGCAAGATGCTCAAGTCGATCGGAATGTCGGCGCGCAAGGACATCATGGAAGCGGCGGACTGCAAGGTGCACCTCTTCCTCTTCGTGAAGGTGCGCGAACATTGGATCGACGATCCGGAACGCTATCGTGAAATGGGTCTGGATTTTCCGCGCGACTGAGCGCACGCATTCATCAGGAGACGAGACATGGCGCAGTCCCCATTGTCGACCAAGAAGCGCAGCACGGTCTATCGCTACCTGACAGGTCCCGATGACTCGACCTTCTGCCATCGCGTCAGCGAGGCCCTGTCGAAGGGCTGGTTGCTCTATGGCTCACCGACCCTCACCTTTGATCCGGTAAAGGGCCGCGTGATCTGCGGTCAGGCCATCACCAAGGATATCGAGGGCGACTATTCGCCCGAGATGAAGCTCGCCGACGCGTAAGGTTCAAGGGATCGCGCATTTCATAGAGCCAAAGCGCTGGCCACACCCTCCCCTTGATGGGGAGGGTCGACGCGCGTAGCGCGGCGGGGTGGGGTGATGCTGCGATTTCGTATTGGGTTCGACTGAAGCTGCGACGTGAGTCCCACGTGCGCTGTACGCGCGCTACCCCCACCCCGGAAATGCTTTGCATTTCCGACCCTCCCCGCAAGGGGGAGGGTGGATTGCGCGCTCTACCATCACCCGCCGAATGTATTGCTCTTCGGGAAGCCCTTGGGCGGCAGCCGGCCTGCTTCTGCGCGGTTGCCGATCCACTCCTTCAGGTCCGCCTTGTCAACGGTGAAGGTGCGGCCGGCCGTGTCCTTCCACGTTAGGCCGTCCGAAAGTTTGAAGACGCGCGCATCGGAGATGCCGCCGTCCTTGTAGCGCTGCAGGCGAACACCCTTGCCACGCGCCATTTCCGGCACTTCATCGCGCTTGAAGACGAGCAGCTTGCGGTTCTCGCCAATGACGGCGACGTGGTCGCCCTCGGCCGGCACGATGACGCGCGCCTTTGATGGAGCATCGAGGTTCAGGACTGCGCGGCCCTTGCGGGTAGAGCTCACCATCTCGTCATGGCTGACGATGAAACCGCGCCCATCCGTGCCAGCGATCAGCAGCTTCGTGCCGGCGACGAAGGGGAAGACGCTGACGATGTCCTCGCCCTCCTCGATATCGGCCATGATGCGGATTGGCTCGCCAAAGCCACGGCCACCCGGCAGTTTCGATGCGTCGAGCGTGAAGACCTTGCCGTTGGAGGCCAGCACCAGCACCTTCGATGTGGTTTCTGCAAAGAACGAGATCTGCAGCGCGTCATCGCCCTTGAACTGGATGTTGCTGACATCCTGAACATGGCCCTTGAGCGCACGGATCCAGCCCTTCTGGGAGGCTACCACGGTGATTGGCTCGCGCTCGATCATGGCCTCGGTGAGGTCGATGGCGGCAGCTTCCGGCACATCCTCGAAGGTCGTGCGGCGCTTGCCGACCTTGGTCTCGGGGCCGTACTTGCGACGGATCTCGCGGACCTGCGCGGTGATAGCCTTCCACTGCTGGCCTTCGTCGCCGAGCAGGGACTCGACCTCGGCCTTTTCCTTGGTGAGAGCCTCATGCTCCTTGCGCAGCTCCATCTCTTCAAGTTTGCGCAGCGAGCGCAGGCGCGTGTCGAGAATGTAGTTGGCCTGAACTTCAGTGAGCTTGAAGCGCATCATCAGCGCTTCCTTGGGCTCGTCTTCCTCGCGGATGATGCGGATGACCTCGTCGAGATGCAGGAAGACGATGATCATGCCCGCCAGCACTTCGAGGCGGTGCTCGATTTTCTGCAGGCGATAGCGGTTGCGGCGCAACAGCACGTCGCGGCGATGGTCGAGCCACTGGCGCAGGGACTCTGCAAGCGACACGACGCGTGGCACGACACCGTCGACGAGCACGTTCATGTTCATGGGGAAACGCGATTCAAGCTCGGAGAGCTTGAACAGGGATTCCATCATCACAGCGGCATCGACCGTGCGGGACCGGGGCTCGATAACGATGCGCACGTCCTCGGCGGATTCATCGCGAACGTCAGCGACCAGCGGCAGCTTCTTCTCGTTGAGGAGATCGGCGAGCTTCTCGATCAGCCGGCTCTTCTGCACGCCATAGGGCACTTCGGTGATGACCACGACCCACATGCCGCGGGCGTTGTCTTCCTTAACCCAGCGCGAGCGGACGCGGAAGGAACCACGCCCGGTGCGATAGGTCTCGGCAATGGTCTCACGGTTGTCGACGATGATGCCGCCGGTGGGAAAATCCGGGCCTGGCACGAAGTTGAGCAGCTGGTCCGTCGTCGCCGTGGGATGAGTGATCAGGTAGAGCGAGGCGTCGCAGAGCTCTGCCAGATTGTGCGGCGGGATCGACGTCGCCATGCCAACCGCGATGCCCTGCGAGCCATTGGCGAGCAGGTTGGGGAAGGCGGCGGGAAGGACGATCGGCTCTTTCTGGTCGCCTGAATAATTCTCGCGGAAGTCGATGGCATCCTCATCGATGCCTTCCAGCAGCAGCCGCGCCGTCTCGGTCATGCGAGCTTCGGTGTAGCGATAGGCGGCGGCGGAATCGCCGTCGATATTGCCGAAGTTGCCCTGTCCATCGACCAGCGGATAGCGCGAAGAGAAATCCTGTGCGAGGCGCACAAGCGCGTCATAGATCGCCTGGTCGCCGTGGGGATGGAACGAACCCATGACGTCGCCGACGATCTTCGCACACTTCTTGAAGGCTGTGCCCGGGTCGAGCTTGAGGATCTGCATTCCGTAGAGAATGCGCCGGTGCACGGGCTTCAGACCGTCGCGACCATCCGGCAGGGCACGGCCCATGATGGTGGACAGCGCATAGGCAAGATAACGCTCCTCGAGAGCGTCACGCAGGTTGACGAGATTGGCGCCCGGCAGCGGAGCCGCAGGCGGCGGATTGGAAGGAGCTCTGGCCATGGAAATGGCCTAAACGACCCGACGAGTCGCCGCAAGTTCTCTGTTTGTTTCCGGTCGGATTTCAGCTTGGTCTGGGGACAAGCGTCGGCTTTGGAGGAGCCTGTTTCCTGCCTTTTACAATTTCCGGGACGGGTGTTGCTGCATTGCACTAGCGGCTGCGGCGAGTCGCGGGTTATTCCCGCGTCACCTTTCGGCAAGTGCTTTCGCGCACATGCAACATTCCCGTGCCATGTGAGTTTTATGAGGCGGGACGGGTTGATTCCCGTGACCGGATACGGACTTGAGACTGATGATGAAGTTGCTGTCGACGCTCGGCTTTTTCGGCTTCGTGCTGATCGGGGCCTTTTATCTGAACGCGCCGGGTGCAGCTCCGGTCTCCGCTCAGGAAGAAAGCTCGGCCTGCCGCCTCGTGGAAGTGGCCATCGATGAAGGCTACGGGATCAGCCAGACCGAGACCCGCTCCATCTGCGGCACGTTCTGATCAGCTCTTCCGCGCGGCCGAAAGGCGGCTGAATTCCGCGATGAAGGCATGGCGGGTATCCGGAATGGGCGTGTTGCGGGGAGCGAAGACGTCCCGCTCCAGAAAATAGCCCGAAAGCCCGAAGGCATCGAGAATGTCCTGTCTTGTTGGTGACTGCGCATTGTCCTGACCGGCGACGAAGGCGGGCAGGGGCAACAGCCGATCTTTCCATGGCTCACCTGCAGACCGGCTAACGGCGCGCCCTGATTTCGGCGAGACATAGATCAGGTCTTCCCGTACCCCCGATGCCGCGCATTCGGACAGGTCGAGGCCAAAGCCAAGCTCTGCGAGGACTTCCAGCTCCAGCTTGACCATGAGTGCGGGGGCAATTCCCGGATCGTGCAGATGACCGGCGATGATCTCGACGGCTTCGAAAAGGGCGGGGTGCGGATCGCGTTCAGGCAAGAGGCGCAACAGCGCACCGATCAGGTTGATGCCCTGAAGGGCAAGCCCGCTCTGGATGATGGTTCCGGCGCGCAGCTCCAGCGGCTCGACGGCGAATGTGCCCAGATGCTCCTCGATTCGGGCGCGCCAGACCACGGAGATCCGGTTGCCCGGCTG
>CAISZN010000530.1 GCA_903889985.1 uncultured Hyphomicrobiales bacterium
CGATGCGGCGCTCTATTATCTCGCGCGCATGTTCGATGCGGGTGAGGATCCGCTCTTCATCGCGCGGCGCGTGGTGCGCATGGCCGTGGAGGACATCGGCCTTGCCGATCCGCAGGCGCTCGTCATCGCCAATGCGGCGAAGGAGGCCTATGACTTCCTCGGCTCGCCGGAAGGCGAACTCGCCATTGCGCAGGCGGTCATCTACGTGGCCACCGCGCCGAAGTCGAACGCGGCCTATACAGCCTACAAGTCGGCGCAGCGGCTCGCGAAGGAGCACGGCTCGCTGATGCCACCCAAGACCATCCTCAATGCTCCGACCAAGCTGATGAAGGATGAGGGCTACGGCGCGACCTATCGTTATGACCATGACCAGCCGGATGCCTTCTCAGGGCAAGACTATTGGCCGGAGGCGCTCGGCCGCCAGCAGCTCTATGACCCGGTGGAGCGTGGCTTCGAGCGGGAGATCCGCAAGCGCCTGGACTGGTGGGAGAAGTTGCGGCGCGAGCGTGGCGGCGAGTGACGGGGCAGGGCGCTTGCGCTATACCCGCTCCATGCTGGCCTATCTTATCGTCTTCCTCGGCGCCGGCCTCGGCGGCGCCCTGCGCCACGGGGTGAACCTCACCTGCGCCCGCTATTGCGGTCTCGAGTTCCCCTGGGGGACGATGATCATCAATATCATCGGCTCGACGGTGATGGGTTTGGCTATCGGTTATTTCGCCTTCAAGGCGACTGAAAGCTGGTCCCAGTCGGTGCGGCTCTTCGCGACCACGGGCATTCTGGGTGGCTTCACGACCTTCTCGGCCTTTTCGCTTGAAACGGTGCTTCTGTGGGAGCGCGGCAATGCGACTGGCGCCATTCTCTATGTCGTCGGCTCAGTCGTGCTGGCGATCATTGGCCTTGCCCTGGGCCTTGCTCTGGTGAGGACCCTCACATGACCCGTCCGCCCGCACGTTCCGGCCGTCGCCCTCCCGGCCGGCCCTCGCCGGCCCTCGCCCGGCCAAAGCCTGCGCCTGCCAAGCCGAAGCCGCCACGGCCTGAGCCCGAGCCCAGCTCGCCGCCGCCGCCTCCACCGGCCGGCACGGGCGTGCAGACCCTGACGGTGACCGAGGACGAGGGGGAGATGCGCCTCGACCGCTGGTTCAAGCGCCGCCTGCCGAACCTGTCTCTGGGCCACCTGAACAAGATCGTGCGCACCGGGCAGGTGCGCGTGGATGGCAAGCGGGTCGAGACCTCCACGAGGCTCTGGCCCGGCCAGATCGTTCGCATTCCGCCTGTGAAGGCCGAGGCCCCTCCGGCCTCTCCCGCCGTCATCAAGGCGGTGAGCGAGGCCGATGCGCGGGCCATCAAGGACATGGTCCTCTTCGAGGACAAATGGCTGATGGTGCTGAACAAGCCCTTCGGTCTGGCGGTGCAGGGGGGCTCCGGCACCAAGCGCCACATCGACGGCATGCTGGAATCCCTTGGCGAGCATGGGGACCGTCCGCGCCTCGTCCATCGTCTCGACCGCGACACGTCCGGTGTTCTGCTGATCGCCAAGACGCGCAAGATCGCGGCTGACCTGGGCGAGATCTTCCGCTCGCGGCAGGCCCGCAAGATCTACTGGGCCATCGTGCACGGCGTGCCCAAGCCCACGCAGGGGCGCATCTCGCTGTTTCTCGCGAAGGGCGCGGGGATGGGGGATGACCGCAGCGGGCGCGCTCCCGCGGGACGCAAGGATCCCGAACGCATGCGCATCGCCAAGCATGGCGAGGAGGATGCCCAGCATTCGATCACCTATTACGCAACCGTCGACAAGGTCGCGCCGCGCCTCGCCTGGCTGTCGATGAAGCCGATCACCGGGCGCACGCACCAGTTGCGTGCCCATGCGGAAGCCATCGGCAATCCCATGGTGGGCGATCCGAAATACAAAGGCGACATCGCCGAGAATGATCCGCGCCGCACCGATCCGCTGCGCTCGCTGCCCTCGGGCATCGACAACAAGCTGCATCTGGTGGCGCGTCGGCTGATCCTGCCCCATCCCAAGGGCGGAATCCTCGATGTCACCGCGCCGCTGCCAGACCATATGCGCAAGACCTTCGACCTGTTTGGTTTCGATGCGAAGCAGCATGATCCGATTGACGATGCGCCCGAAGAGTGAGCGGACCCGGAGCCGCAAGGGAGGATGACAGCATGAGCACGACCGCGCCCGCCGAACGTCTGGGACCGCTGCCTATTGAACAGATGAGTCGCGAGCAGAAAGAGGCCAACGCCGATTTCATCAACACGCGCGGCATCGGCTTTTCAGGCGGCCCCTGGCAGGCCTTTATCCGCAGCCCGGAGCTGATGACCCACACCCAGCGCATGGGCGAATATCTGCGCTATCGCTGCCCGATTTCAGGCAAGCTCAGCGAACTTGCCATCCTGCTCGTCGCGCGTGAGTGGACGCAGGATTATGAGTTTGGCGCCCATCGCAAGCACGGGCTCAAGGCGGGGATTTCGCAAGCCACTGTCGATGCCATCACCGAAGGCCGCCGCCCCGAAGGACTGCCGCAGGACGAGCAGGTCGTGTGGGATTTCGTCACCGAGATCCAGCGCGCCAAGCGTGTCAGCGACACGACCTATGCGCGGGCGCTGGAGATGTTCGGCGAGCAGGGCGTCGTCGATCTGGCCGGCATTGTTGGCTATTATTCGCATCTGGCGCTGGTGATGAACGTCACGCGCATCGCCCCGCCCGAAGGCGAGCCGAGGTTGCCGCGCTTTCCGGAGTAGGCTTGCTCAGGCCTTGGCAAAATCAGCCAGGACCTCAGCCTCGAACTTCAG
The DNA here is from genome assembly GCA_903889985.1 of uncultured Hyphomicrobiales bacterium. Taxonomy (GTDB): domain Bacteria; phylum Pseudomonadota; class Alphaproteobacteria; order Rhizobiales; family Beijerinckiaceae; genus Terripilifer. The sequence goes on from CAISZN010000530.1 coordinate 2,800, forward strand.
GAGGGCTGCAACGCTCGGCCGCTCCTGGAGGCGTGCAAAATGTGCCCGGCAGGCCGGATAGGGTTCGAGGTCAAGCTTGAATTCCACCGCGCGGCGAAAGCACCAGAAAAAGTAGGCGTCGGGGGCTGTGTAATGCTCGAGGAAGAACTCACGCCCCGTCAGCATCTTTTCGACAATCGCGAAGTTTTCGGCAACCTGCGCGGCTGCCGTGCGGCGCATCGGCTCTTCAACGCCGGGCATGTTGCAATATTTCAAAGGCGAGTTGATGCGGGCAAGGTGGGGATGAATCCCTGAGCTGAAGAACGACATCAGGGAAATCGCCTTCACCTCGTACCACGGATCGGACGGCAGCAGCTGCGCCTGCGGATAGGTGCGGGCAATCCAGATCTGGATCGCGACGTTCTCGGTCAACACGCGTCCATCGATGATCAGCGCGGGAACCTTGTGCTGCGGATTGATGGCGAGATAATCCGCAGTCTTGTTCTCGCCCTTGCGCATGTTGATGCGATGAACGTCAAAGCGGGCCTTCGCTTCCGTCAGATTGATATAGGGCACCATGGCGCAGGTTGTCGGGGCGTAAAACAGCGTGAGCGACATGATGGTTCTCCCGTTTCAGCGGCAAGCCATCGGCATCTTAGCTTAATTTGACGTCTTGTAAGCCCCCAGCTCGCTGACCACCTTCTGCACGAAGCTGTGGTCCACGACGTCGCCAGCCTTGATGTCTGCCTTCTCGATGAGCTTCTGTTCCTTGAAGAAGACGAGGTCGCTGGCGAGGCTGTCAATGTCCACGAAGCCGTCAGGATTGATCGCGGCGGGCACGGTCTCGCGGTGAAGTTTGGGATCCTTGATGTCGGTATATTGCACGAGCGTCGCGATCACCTCGTCAGCACCTTTGCCGGCGATGACGCCATCTTTCAGCGCATCGTTGTAATCGCGCGCGGCACGGATATAGGCGCGCATGAATTTCAGCGCCGTGTCAGGATGGTTCTTGGCGAAGTCGTCCGAATAGAGCAGCACCGCCGTCTGGTGGTTCTTGAACAGGTCCTCATTGCCATCGACCTTCACGGCCACGCCTTCGCGCACAGCCAGCGTCGATGTGGGCTCGTTGGTGATGCCGGCGTCGATGGCCTTGTTGCGGAAGCCGATGAGGTGATCGGGGAAGCCCAGATCGATGGTTGTGACGTCTGAAAAGCTGAGGCCACCCTTCTTCAGGGCCGCGTTCAGTGTCGCGCCGTTGCCGGTGCCCACCGCTGCGATGGCGACCTTCATGCCCTTCAGGTCCTTGAAGCTCTTGTAGCGGCCGCTGTCGACGAGGTCCTTGCGGACCAGCACCTGCGAGAAATTGTACTGCGGGCGGCTCGAGCCCTTATCGGCGACGATGCGAATGCCGATGTTGCGCGCATAGGCGTTGTAGAGGCCCGCCGACACGGTGCCGCCGCCAACATCGAGCTGGCCGGAGCCGAGCGGGGCGATCATCTTGGCCGCCGTGTTGAAGGCGATGAATTCGACCTCGAGACCCTCGGCTTTGAAGTAGCCCTTCTTGTCGGCGATATAGATCGGCACGTCGCTGACCGTATTCACATTGCCGACGCGAACCTTGGCCTGAGCCAGCGCCTCGGGCACGGTGAGGCAGAGGGTGGCAGCAACGCCGAAGAGGGCGCCCAGGAAACGAAAAGCCATAAAAATCCTCCACTGGGCTCTTCGGCCCGATTGGGCGCGGACCCTAGCGGCACGCATTGGTTTCCGCAATCAGGCCGACGAGATCGTGAACGACTGGCAGGAGCCGTCGGCATCGCCTAGATAGAGGCCATGCAGGACGATCTTTCCAACCAGCTCAGCCCCCAGCCGGGCGAAAAAATCGACCCGGTCGAAATGGCCCGCCGCGACCAGCGCAAGTCGCTGCCGCGCCGATTTTACAAGGAAGCCTCGCATCGGGAGGAAAATGGGCGTTTCGTCCTCACCCTCGACGGGCGCCCAGCCCGCACGCCGGGCCGTCAGCCGCTGGCGATGCCCACGCGTGCGCTGGCCGAGGCGCTCGCGCAGGAATGGGGCGCGCAGGTCGAGGACATCGATCCCGCGACCATGCCGATCACCCGGATCACCTATGCGGCGATCGATGCGGTAGCGAACGAGATGGCGGGCGTTCGCGCGGACATCGTCAAATATGCCGGATCTGATCTGCTGTGCTATCGGGCGGGCAATCCGCAGGGGCTTGTCGATCTGCAGGCAAAGCATTGGGACCCGGTGCTCGACTGGGCCCGGCAGGAAATGTCGGCGCGCTTCATTCTTGCCGAGGGGGTGATGTTCGTTGCGCAGCCCGAACCTGCGATTGCTGCGATCCAGTCAGAGGTGGAGAGTCTCACCGATCCGCTGCAACTCGCGGCCGTTCATGTGATCACGACGCTCACGGGCTCGGCCCTGTTGGCCCTTGCGGTCAGGCGGGGCCGGCTATCGCCACAGGATGCCTGGGACGCAGCCCATGTGGATGAGGATTTCCAGATCCGCCATTGGGGCGAGGATGGGGAAGCCCGGGCCCGGCGGGACCGCCGCTGGCTCGACATGCAGGCGGCGGCGCGGATCATCCGGGAAGGATGAATGGGACCGCGCGGCTCCCGCCGCGCAGCCTTCGTGCAGAAGCCCAGCGATCACCCTCGATGGGGCGGCTCGACGCACGAAGTGCGGCGGGGTGGGGTGACGATGCGATTTCTTCTCGGAATTGGTTGAAGCCGGAATGTGAGTCACGCGCGCGCTGATCGCGCGCGACCCCCACCCTGTCATCGCGGCGCGATGCCGACCCTCCCCGCAAGGGGGAGGGCGAACACGAACGTTACGTCCGATGCCCCTGCAGGGCCGTCAGCACGCGCTCCGGCGTCATGGGGAACTGGCGCATGCGCACGCCGGTTGCATCGAAGAAGGCGTTTGCGATGGCGCTGGCCGTCGCGCCCATGACTTCCTCGCCCGCGCCGGTTGAAGGCTCCTCCAGACGTTGCACGACCACCGGGATCACCTCCGGGTGCTCGGCAAAGCGCAGCACCTGATAGGTGCTCCAGTCGAGGCTGGTCACGCCCTTGGCGTCGAACTGCACCTCTTCCTTCAGCACGCGGCTGGTGGACTGAACCATCTGGCCGACCATCTGGTTCTCGACCAGCGCCGGATTGACGGTGAGCCCGCAGTCCATCGCGCCATAGAGGCGTTTGGCGACGATGAGACCGGTCTTCCGGTTGACCTCGATCTCCGCGACGGCGGCGCCATAGGACACGTGATGGGTGCCGAGGGCGATGCCGCGCCCGGTCACCACGTCCGCATCCGAGAGCTGCGAGCCCATGACCTTCGGCTGCCACTTGGCGGCCTCTGCGGCCGCGTTCAGCACGCCGAGCCAGCGCTCGTCGCGGATGTTGCGACGGCGGAACTCCAGCGGGTCCATCTTCAGGGCCACGGCGAGCTCGTCCATGGTCTGCTCCGATGCAAAGGCAAAGGAGAGATCGAGGGGAGACCGCAGCGCCGCGCCGCGCAGATAGTTGACCATGGGCACCGCGTGGCTCGTCACACGGCGGTTCGGGATCATGTACATCGACCCGGTGCTGATCGGGTTGACCGTGATCGATCCCGATCCACTGGCGCGCTCGACACCACCCTTGGCGAGAGCGCTGTCGGAGACGGTGGACGTCACCGTCCAGCCGTGCTGCCAGCCATCATATTCATAGGCGATGATATTGCCTTCGGCGTCGACGCCGGCGCGCACTTCAGCGAGATGGGCAGGGCCGTAATTATCCCAGCCGAGCTCGTCCCAGCGCATGTACTGGACACGTACCGGCTTGCCGACAGCGGTCGCCATGATGGCAGCCGCCTGTGTTGCATCTTCGTAGCAGGAGCGCCCGAAGGTGCCCGAGCCCTCAAAATACTGCAGGCGGACTTTCTCCTCGGGAATGCCGAGCACGTCCGCGACCTGCTTGCGCGAGCTGTAGACATCCTGCGTCGAGGACTTGATGACGAGCTGGTCGCCGGTGGGATCGGCCAGCGCGCAGTTCGGTGCGAAGGGCGCATGGGACTGGTAGGGGCAGAAGTAAGCGGAGCCGCGCACGAAGGCGGCCTTCTCGAAGGCGGCCTTGGGATCGCCGCGCTGGGCAATCTGCGTGTCGACCACCTTGTCCTTCTTCATGCGCTCGAAGACGGTGGCATTGGTGCCAAGGTCGGGCCCATCCTTCCACACCACCTTGAGATCGCGCGCGGCCTTCACCGCATCCCATTCGCGCTCGGCCACGACGCCGACGAAGTCGCCCTTGCGGACGACTTTGGCGCCCTTGATGTGGGCAATCGAGGCTTCGTCGACCGACACCGGCTGTGCGCCGACGGCGAAGCCGCGCTGTCCGCGTGGCAGCACGACGCGTCCATGCAGCATGCCGGCGATGCGGTTATGCTGCATGTGGGTGTATTTGCCGGCGACTTTCTCCGGCATGTCCACGCGGGGCGGCCGCTTGCCGACCAGCTTGAACTCCGATGGCGACTTCGGCCGGGCGGTGCCGTCGTATTTCACGTTGAAGGGCTTGTCGCCGATCAGCTGCCCATAGGTGATGCTGCGGAAGTTGCCTTCGCCGCGCACGGAGACAACGCCATCCTTCACCACGAGGCTGCCGGCCTGCACCCCCAGACGAGGGACTGCGAGGGCGAGCAAGGTCCTGCGTGCATGCGCCGCCGCCGCTCTCAGGGCAGGCGAGCCCATGTGGATCGACGAGCTGGAGCTCGTCGCCTGCTGGTCCGGCGTGATGTTGGTGTCGAGGCGGATGGTGCTCACCTGGTGCATTCCCATGTCGAGCTCTTCGGCCGCGACCTGCAGCAGGCCCGTCTGGTTGCCCTGACCGAGTTCGCACTTGCCGGTGTAGATGGTTGCCGTGTTGTCGGCGTGGATGGCGATCCAGGTGTCGACAGCGAAATAGTCCGGCGGGCCGGCCTTGGTGCCGCGCGCTGCCTGCGCCAGCGCGTGGCCTGACAGGCTGAAGCCGATGACCATGGCGCCGCCGCCCTTCAGCAGGCCACGGCGGGAGAGGGTGGTGACGCCGTCAGCCGGCATGTGGGTCTGGGCAAGATCATCCATGTCAGCCCTCCTTCGCGATGGTTTCGGCGGCCGCCTGGATGGATTTCATGATGCGCGGATAGGTGCCGCAGCGGCACAGATGCCCGTTCATGTGCTCGCGGATCTGGGCCTCGGTGGGCTTCGGATTCTTCGCGAGCAGTTCGGCGCCCTTGATGGTCTGGCCGTTGTAGCAATAGCCGCAGTGCATGGCCTGCTGGTCGAGGAAGGCTTGAGACAGGGGATGCAGCTCGGGCGCCTTGGCGAGCTTCTTCTGCTGGGCGTAGAGTTCCGGCAGGCCTTCCAGCGTGGTGATCTTGCGATTGCCGACCTCACCCACAGGGGTCTGGCAGGACCGGATCTCGACGCCATCGGCGAGTACCGAGCAGGAGCCGCACTGGGCCAGTCCGCAGCCAAAGCGCGGGCCCTTGAGCTCAAGTTCGTTCAGCAGGACGTAGAGAAGCGGCGTGTCCGGATCGGCGCTCACGGGCCAGTCGTGGCCGTTGACCTTGATGTTGATCGCCATGGGGGCGTCCTCCCTGAATGTGGCCGGTCTGATGCCGGCGTCGGGAGGATGCTAGCGCGTGGGGCGCGGAGGGGGAAGGGGCGTTTGCTCACCCTCCCCTTGCGGGGAGGGTCGACGTGCGAAGCACGGCGGGGTGGGGTGATGCTGCGATTTCTTCCCGGATTTGGTTGAAGCTGCTGAGTGAGTCCCAAGCGCGCTGATCGCGCGCGACCCCCACCCCGAAAATGCTTCGCATTTTCGACCCTCCCCGCAAGGGGGAGGGTGGGCGGTGTCCCCTTAGATCCCGGCGCCGTCGTCGTTCACGTCTTCGCCTGATGCAACCTGGCGGGTTGCGGCGCGATCAAGCGCCTCGCGCACCAGCGGACGGGCCACGAAGTCGAGTGCCGCCACCACGGCGCCAAGCCACGGCAGGCCACTGCCGATCCAGGCGAGCCCGCCGGTCACCACTGCGGAAGCCGCGCCTGCCAGGGCGTCTTGCTGCACGGCTGCACGACGGGCTGAATCCGGCGCGCCGAGCCAGGCTGCGAGGCCTCTTGGCTCTGCCAGTGCAACAGGCACCGCAACGGCATCCGGCGCGGCCGAGAGATCGATCGTGCCAAGGGCCGCCGTCTGGTTGGTGAGGCGGTCGATGAGGATGAAGGCGCCGAGTTCGCGGTCGTCGCGGTAATTCGCCACCACCACGGCCTTGTCGGTGGTGAGCGTCACAAGGCCAATCCGGTTCATGGCCAGCGACGCCGCTGGCTGCGTGCCATAGGTCTCGACATTGACCACGTTATGCAGGGACGCGACGCGCGCATTGGCGGTCGCGGTCGACAGGCGCAGGATATATTCGCGGCCCGCCTCGAGAGGCTCATCCACCATCCACAGCACGCGCGCCGTGAGGCTGTGGCGTGGCAGCAGCTTGTGCGGCGTGGACGCCAGCACATCGCCGCGCGAAATATCGATTTCATCGGCCAGCGTGATCGTCACCGCCTCGCCGGCTTCCGCACTGTCGCGGGCGCCATTGGGGGCAAGGATGCTGGTAATGCGGCTGCGTCTTGCGCCGGGCAGGGCGATGATTTCCATGCCCACTTCCGCCTTGCCGGACGAAATGGTGCCCGCATAGCCGCGGAAGTCGAGATTGGGGCGGTTCACCCACTGGACGGGCAGGGTGAAGGAATCCTGCGGGCGATGGCCCGTGTCAGGCTCCACCGTCTCCAGATGGGTGAGCAGCGAGGGCCCCTTGTACCAGGGCGAGCGCGGCGAGACGGAGATGATGTTGTCGCCATCGCGCGCGGAGACCGGGAAGGCAACGATGTCGGTGAAGCCGAGGCTCGCGGTGGCGCGGCGATAGGCGTCCACGATCTCGTTGAAGCGCGCCTCGCTGAAGTCGACGAGATCCATCTTGTTGACCGCGAGCACGATGTTGCGCACGCCCAGCATGGACACGATGAAGGAATGGCGACGTGTCTGCGGCAGGATACCCTTGCGCGCATCGATGAGGATGATCGCCAGGTCGGCAGTCGAGGCGCCGGTCGCCATGTTGCGCGTATATTGCTCATGGCCGGGCGTATCGGCGACGATGAAGGCGCGCTTGGCCGAACCGAAATAGCGATAGGCGACGTCGATGGTGATGCCCTGTTCGCGCTCGGCGGAGAGGCCATCGAGCAGCAGGGCAAAATCGAGATTGCCGCCGGTCGTGCCGAACTTCTTCGAATCCTTGTCGAGGGCTTCGAGCTGGTCGTCGAAGACTGCGCCGGTCTCATAGAGAATGCGCCCGATCAGGGTCGACTTGCCGTCATCCACCGAGCCGCAGGTGAAGAAGCGCAGCAGGCTTTGCGCGCGCGGCGCGGGAGCGGAGGCAGGGGCCACGCCGTGCATCAGAAATACCCTTCCTGCTTCTTGGCTTCCATTGAGCCGGTGCCATCATGGTCGATGATGCGCCCCTGGCGTTCAGAGGAGCGCGATGCGCGCATCTCGGCGATGATCTCGGGGAGCGTCGCAGCCGTGCTTTCGACGGCGCCCGTGAGCGGATAGCAGCCGAGCGTGCGGAAGCGGATCATGCGCATTTCCGTCTGTTCGCCGGGCTTCAGAGGCAAGCGTTCGTCATCGCGCATGATGAGCGCGCCGTCGCGCTCCACCACCGGGCGTAGGGCCGCGAAATAGAGCGGTACGACAGGGATGTTCTCCAGCAGGATGTAGTCCCACACATCCGCCTCGGTCCAGTTGGACAGGGGGAAGACGCGGAAGCTTTCTCCGGGGCGTAGGCGGGTATTATAGAGGTGCCAGGGCTCAGGCCGCTGGTTCTTCGGGTCCCAGCGATGCTCGGCCGAACGCAGGGAGAAGACGCGTTCCTTGGCGCGGCTCTTTTCCTCGTCGCGACGCGCGCCGCCGAAGGCCGCATCGAACTTGTACTTGTCCAGCGCCTGCTTGAGCGCCTGCGTCTTCATCACGTCGGTGTGGACGCGCGAGCCGGAATCAATCGGATTGATGCCCTGCTTCACGCCCTCCTGATTGGTGTGAACGATGAGATCAAGGCCGAGATCCTTCGCGAGCTTGTCGCGGAAGCTGATCATCTCGCGGAACTTCCATGTGGTGTCCACATGGAGCATGGGGAAGGGCATTTTCGAAGGCGCGAAGGCCTTCATGGCCAGATGCAGCAGGACTGCGGAATCCTTGCCGATCGAATAGAGCAGCACGGGATTTTCGCAGGTCGCGGCGACCTCGCGGAAGATCTGGATGCTCTCGGCCTCGAGGGCCTGCAGATGGGTCAGGCTCATGCGGAGGCTCCCGGGCGAATGATCTTGCCGTCGGCGGAGAAATGCAGGCCGCATTCCTTCTTGTCGTCCTGCTCCCACCACCAGCGACCGGCGCGCTCGGGCTCGCCTTCGGCAATGGCACGGGTGCAGGGCGCGCAGCCGATGGAGAGGAAACCCTGCCCATGCAGGCTGTTGACCGGGATGGCGTGCTCCTGCGTGAAGCGCAGGCAGTCGTCGCGGCTCCAGTCGAAGATGGGGCTGAGCTTCAGCAGGTTGCGCTGGACATCGAAGCTGACAAATTCCAGACCGCTGCGATGATCGGACTGGTCGGCGCGCAGGCCCGTGATCCAGCCTTGTGCACCGGCAAGCGAGCGGGCCAGCGGCTCCACCTTGCGCACGCCGCAGCAGGCCTTGCGGGCGTCGACGGAGTTGTAGAAGCCATTTATGCCCTGGGCGCGCACGAGGTCCTCGGTCGCCCGGGCGTCGGGATAGAAGGGCTCGATGCGCATGCCATAGCGCGCCTCGGTCTCCTGCCAGACCGTATAGGTCTGCGGAAACAGGCGCCCGGTATCGAGGGTGGCGAAGGCTACGTCGAGACCAGCACTCGCGATAAGCTGGGTGATAACCTGATCCTCGATGCCGAAACTGGTGGTGAAGACCACGCGGCCGGGCAGGGCCTGGCGCAGGGCAGTCAAACGCTCCTGCGGTGCCAGAGAGGCCATCTGCTGGTTGAGTTTGTCGGCAAGTCCACTTAACTTGATCGAATTCATCGGAATTAAAATCCAGATTTAGTTGGATTTTCTTTGAACCCAAGGTTGGCAGAAGTCAATTCACTTCGAACGTGTGTAGCACCAAAATTTATACAACTATATTTTGTATAATATGAGCTGTGCGAGGGTGCCTTGTCGTTGCTCCGAAACGGGACGTTGGAGCACTTGCGGGGAACGAAGCCTGTCCGAATCAGGATGTTGCACCAAGTGCTGGCCAGGATGTTCGACGCCCTGCGAGCCACCCTCCCCTTGATGGGGAGGGTCGACGTGCGCAGCACGGCGGGGTGGGGGGATGCTGCGATTTCGTATCGGAATCGGTTGAAGCTGCTGAGTGAGTCCCACGCGCGCTGATCGCGCGCCACCCCCGCCCCGAAAATGCTTTGCATTTTCGACCCTCCCCGCAAGGGGGAGGGTGGGTGCTCCTCGCCTTAGGTCGGGCTTGCTGCGCAGCGGCTGCGTGGTAAGCACGCTGGAAAGCGAAGGAATCCCGATGAAACACATTCTCGAAGCTCTCGAAGAGCGCCGCGCGGTTGCGCGTCAGGGTGGCGGACAGGCGCGCATCGACACGCAGCACAAGCGCGGCAAACTGACGGCCCGCGAGCGCATCGACCTGTTGCTCGACCATGGGTCCTTCGAGGAGTTCGACATGTTCGTGCAGCATCGCTGCACCGACTTCGGCATGGACAAGGCCGAGAAGATCCCGGGCGATGGTGTCGTCACCGGCTGGGGCACGGTCAATGGCCGCACGGTCTTCGTCTATGCCAAGGACTTCACGGTCTTCGGTGGCTCGCTGTCCGAGACCCATGCCCAGAAGATCATGAAGATCCAGGACATGGCGCTCAAGAACCGCGCGCCCATCATCGGTCTCTTCGACGCCGGCGGAGCGCGCATTCAGGAAGGTGTCGCGGCCCTTGGCGGCTATGCGGAAGTGTTCCAGCGCAACGTGCTGGCCTCCGGCGTCATTCCGCAGATTTCGGTCATCATGGGTCCCTGCGCGGGTGGCGACGTCTATTCGCCGGCCATGACTGATTTCATCTTCATGGTGAAGGACACGAGCTACATGTTCGTGACCGGTCCCGATGTGGTGAAGACCGTCACCAATGAGACCGTGACGGCCGAAGAGCTTGGTGGCGCCTCCATCCACACCACCAGGAGCTCGGTGGCCGACCACGCCTATGACAATGACGTCGAGGCGCTGCTGCAGATGCGCCGGCTGATCGATTTCCTGCCCTCATCCAACCGGGATGACCTGCCGGAATGGCCGAGCTTTGACGACTCCGATCGTTTCGATGCGTCGCTCGATACGCTGGTGCCGGAAAATCCGAACAAGCCCTATGACATCAAGGAGCTCATCTCGAAGGTCGTGGACGAGCGCGACTTCTTCGAGATTCAGGAAGCCCATGCGCGCAACATCGTGACGGGCTTTGGCCGTATCGAGGGCCGCACGGTGGGCTTCGTGGCCAACCAGCCCATGGCGCTGGCGGGCGTGCTCGACTCCGACGCCTCCCGCAAGGCCGCGCGCTTCGTGCGCTTCTGCGATGCCTTCAACATTCCCATCGTTACTTTCGTCGATGTGCCGGGCTTCCTGCCGGGCACGGCGCAGGAATATGGCGGGCTCATCAAGCATGGGGCCAAGCTGCTTTTCGCCTATGCGGAAGCCACCGTGCCGAAGGTCACCGTCATCACGCGCAAGGCCTTTGGTGGCGCTTATGACGTGATGGCTTCCAAGCATCTGCGTGGCGATTTCAACTATGCCTGGCCCTCGGCGCAGATCGCCGTCATGGGGGCCAAGGGCGCGGTCGAGATCATCTTCCGGTCGGATATTGGCGATGCAGACAAGATTGCGGAGCGCACGAAGGAATATGAGCAACGCTTCCTGTCACCCTTCGTGGCGGCTGAGCGCGGCTATATCGACGAAGTGATCATGCCGCATTCCACCCGCAAGCGCCTTGCGCGGGCTCTCGCACTGCTGCGGCACAAGGAACTCGAGAATCCCTGGAAGAAGCACGACAACATTCCGTTGTGAGTTTCGCCCTCCCCATCAAGGGGAGGGTGGATTGCACTTTTCAATCGAGTTCCGGCAACGCCGCCTCGATCTCGGCGCGCCTTTCCTCCAGAGCTGCTGGCAGCTTCAGGCCCTTGCCGAGTTCGGTGAAGGTCTCGTCGATGAAGAAGCCTGGTCCGTCCGTGGCGACCTCGACCAGCAGGCCCGAGGTGTCACGCGCATAGATCGAGCGGAAGTAGCTGCGGTCGCGCTGCTCGGTCACGCTCAGGCCAAGGCCCTTGAGGCGATCACCCATGATCGCCTGCGTACGATCATCTGCTGCGCGGAAAGCGATGTGGTGGACGCTGCCGGCTCCGGGCTCACCCTTTACCGCTGCGGTCTGGACGAGCACTTCCAGCGAGGTGCCAAGTCCATCCGGACCCGGAGCGATATAGCGGGTGCGGGCGAACTCGCCGACGGTGGCTTCGCCATCCTGCTGCCAGCCGAGCACATCCACCATCACGCGGCGCATGGAGGCGCCATCGCTGACCAGCACTGTTGCGTTGGCGATGCCACGTGGTGAGCGGTCGGCGGGGACTTCGGCGCTGTCATAGCCATCCATCTCGCCCGCATAGCGACGCTCGACCAGTTCGAGGCCAAGTCCATCGGGATCGTGGAAGACGAGGGTGTCGTCATGGCCGACGGCGAAGGGGACGCCGGCCTCGACGAGCCGGTCGGCCCAGTAGCCGCTGGACCCGGGCGGAATTGCCAGCGCAATGGTGACCACTTCGCCAGCGCCGGGAATGCCAGGCTCAGCCTCCGGTCTTGCAAAAAACGTCAGCAGAGAGCCGGGCAGGGCCACTTCATCGCCGATATAGAGGTGCCAGGCGCTCGGATCGTCGAAATTCACCGTGCGCTTCACCAGCCGCAGGCCAAGCAACTGCGTGTAGAAGGAAAGCATCCGCTCCGGATCGCTGCAGATGGCGGTGATGTGATGCAGGCCGGACGAATGGGTCATGACGTACTCCGTGAGCCCCGAGATAGCGCGGCCCATGGCCCA